>JAGXSK010000088.1 GCA_018333845.1 Clostridia bacterium
CCCGGCCAATGTCTTTGATGACACTGGGCTGTATGCCTTCGGTGGGTTCGTCGAGCACCAGCAAGCCGGGCGCGGCAGCGAGGGCGCGGGCAATGGCCAATTGTTGCTGCTGCCCACCCGACAGATCGCCCCCCCTGCGCCCACTCATTTGAGCCAGCACCGGAAACAACTCAAACAATGCCGGCGGAATGGGAGTCTTGGCGCTTTTGGTTGCCAATCCCATGAGCAGGTTCTCCCGCACAGTAAGCCGAGCAAAGATTTCACGGCCCTGCGGCACATAACCAATGCCTGCGCGGGCGCGCTGGTATGGTGTGCACTTCGCCAGTGATTGGCCATCGAATTCAATGGAGCCGCTGCGGATCGGTACCAAGCCCATGAGGGACTTAAGCAACGTGGTCTTGCCGACGCCGTTGCGCCCCAGCACCACAGTGATTTCGCCCCGACGCGCCTGCAAGCTGACCCCGCGCAAAATATGCGCACCACTGTAATACTGGTGCAATTGCTCAATGATCAACATGGCCGTTGGACCTCATCGCCCCAAATAAACTTCAATTACGCGTTCATCGGCCTGCACTTCATCGAGCGTACCCTCAGCCAACAGTGCGCCCTCGCAAAGCACCGTTACTTTGGAGCAGATTGAGCGCACAAAACCCATGTCGTGCTCGACCACGATCAAGGAGTGATGCTGTTTAAGTTGCATCAACAACTCTGCCGTGCGTTCGGTTTCGGCGTCGGTCATACCGGCTACAGGCTCGTCAAGCAGCAGCAACTTGGGCTCTTGCATCAGCAACATTCCGATTTCAAGCCATTGTTTTTGACCATGGCTCAATGAGCCCGCGAAGGCGTGGCATTGTGCGCCAAGCTCGATGGTGTGCAGCACCTGTGCCAAGCGATCCCGTTGCTCGGGCTTCAGTTGGAACCGCATGCTGGCCCAAACCCCCTTATGGCAGGCCAAGGACAACTCAAGGTTTTCAAACACCGTCAGTTGCTCGAATACCGTGGGCTTCTGAAATTTGCGACCTATGCCAAGGGAGGCGATTTCAGACTCATTGTGACGCAGCAAATCAATGGTCGAGCCAAAAAAAACGGTGCCTGAGTCGGGCCGGGTTTTGCCGGTTATCACATCCATCAGCGTGGTTTTGCCCGCGCCGTTGGGGCCGATGATGCAACGCAGTTCACCGGGTGCAATATCCAAATTGAGTTTGTTGAGCGCCCGGAATCCGTCGAAGCTTACTGTGACGTCTTCGAGGTACAGAATGCGCCCGTGGCTGATGTCCACCACGCGAGCCTGCAAGGGGTGTGCATAACCGGTTGCTCGACCCCCAGATCCGCCCACGGCCTGAGCTCGCGCTTGGGACTCCTGCATCCGCTTTGTGCCAGCGTCAAGCAAGTCGGGTGTCATGCACGAACTCCCCGAAACCTATTCCATGTCTGTTTAACCAATCCGGACAGCCCGTTGGGCATGAACAACGTCACCACAATAAACAATGCACCCAAGAAAAAGAGCCAAAATTCAGGAAAACTTACAGTCAGAACGCTTTTCGCACCATTGACCGCAAAGGCACCCACGATCGGGCCAATCAGGCTCGTGCGGCCGCCGACGGCAGCCCAAATCGCCATCTCAATGCTGTTGGCAGGGCTCATTTCGCTGGGGTTGATGATCCCCACCTGCGGCACATAGAGCGCCCCCGCGACGCCGCACATGGCGGCAGAAATCACCCATATGCTCAACTTATAGTGCAAGGGGTTGTAGCCACAAAACATGACGCGGCTTTCAGCGTCGCGGATGGCGTGCAGCACGCGCCCGAATTTTGACAGCAGCAGCCAACGGGCGAGCAACACGAAGCTCAGCAAGGTAATGCCAGACACGGCAAATAATATCACGCGCATTTCCTCTGATGCCAGTGGAAAGCCCAGAATGCGCCGAAAATCAGTAAACCCGTTGTTGCCACCAAAGCCGGTTTCGTTACGGAAAAACAGCAGCATGGCAGCCAAGGTCAGTGCTTGGGTGATGATCGAAAAATAGACCCCTGTGATGCGCGAGCGAAAAGCCAAGTAGCCAAACAAAAAAGCCAGCCCCCCCGGCACCAGCACGACCAGCAACAGCGTCGCAACAAAACTGTGCGAAAGCGCCCAAAACCATGGAAACTCTGTCCAACCCAAAAAAACCATGAAATCTGGAAGGGCGCTGCCATACACGCCATCGGCCCCGATCTGGCGCATGAGGTACATGCCCATCACGTAACCACCCAGGGCAAAAAACAGGCCGTGACCGAGCGAGAGGATGCCGGCTTGACCCCAAATCATGCCTATGGCCAATGCGCAAATCGCATAGGTAAGAATTTTCCCCAGTAGCCCAACCATGAAGTCACTCAGGTGCAGCGCATGGCCTTCTGGAACCCACAAATTGAGCACCGGCACCACCACGCAGACCACCAAAGCAGCGGACAAAAAAGCTGACCAGCCAGCCCGCCCAAACAGGGGTTTGGAGGGCACTGTTAGGCTGTAGAGATCGGAACGGGTGATATCGGTCATGTCGCTTGCCCTATGCCGTTCGGCCTTTGAGAGCAAATAAACCTTGTGGTCGCTTTTGTATGATCAGGATGATCAACACCAACACAGCGATTTTGGCCAGCACCGCACCGGCCCAGCCTTCGATGAACTTATTCACCACTCCCAAGCCCATCGCAGCGTATACGGTTCCGGCCAACTGCCCCACCCCGCCGAGCACCACCACCATGAACGAGTCGATGATGTATTGCTGGCCCAAATCGGGTGCCACATTGCCAATCTGGCTGACTGCCACGCCCGCCAGGCCGGCAATGCCGGAACCAAAGGCAAAGGCCAAGGTATCCACCCGTGCCGTGTTGACGCCCATGCAGGCCGCCATAGGCCGGTTTTGCGTGACGCCACGCACAAACAGGCCCATACGGGTGCGGCCGATGAACAGCGCCACCCCAATCACCACCGCCGCTGCAAATGCAATGATGAATATTCGGTTCCATGGCAGCGTCAGGCCGCTCATCACTTCAAC
>JAGXSK010000089.1 GCA_018333845.1 Clostridia bacterium
CATTAAAAATGCTAGAACTACTGGCGCAACTAAGGCTTTCGCTGGCGCCAAAAGGCTTGGCAAAAGCCAAGTTTTCTTTATTACATGAGGAGCACCAATAGCCCATTCCCATGACAGACACCCCCCGTGCAGACTAGAATTTATACTTTGCTAGTAATATCACCATTTCATATGCTGGCAAAAAACACAAAACACCTATTTTAGGAAAGGTGTCTTATATTCAAGTCCTCCTTTCCAAACACGGGAGGCATTAAGGTTTCCCCTAATACCTACAGATCAAAAGTCATAGCAGATGCCTTAGACTTATTGACTCGGAGATAATTCTATTCTTTTGTAACACCCTTATGCTTAGCTGCATACATTACATAAGGAGAGTGATTACATTGAAATTTGGTCTTGCCCTTAGTGGCGGTGGCATCCGTGGAGCCGTCCACATAGGAATCCTCCAGGGTCTTTTAGAAAACGCATTGTATCCAGATATTATTGCCGGCAGCAGTGCCGGTTCACTAGTTGGACTTTTATACTGCTCAGGTATCCCGCCAGCAAAAATGGTTTCTCTAGTATCCCAGTATGAAAACAGCCTTTTAACTACAGAATATTCTACAAAAGTTTTAAAGTTTCCTGCAGGCTTAATCAAAGGCGATTACATAGAAGTAGCCTTGAGGGCCTTAACCAGGGGTAAGAGCTTTAATCAACTTTCACCAAGGCTAGCTGTGGTTACAACAAACGTGATAACCGGCAGGGGAATAGTATTTACCAGTTCAGACCTGGCCAAAACAAAATCAAAGGATTATACCTTTTCAAGTCAGGCTCAACCCTGGGAGGCAGTAAGAGCCAGCATTTCAATACCAGCCATATTTGTTCCTAAAAAAATAGGAAAGGATATCCTTGTAGATGGTTCTCTAGTAAGCCATGTCCCTGCTGACATCTTAAAGCACTTGGGTGCAGAAAAAGTAGTAGGGGTAAATCTAGACTTTGGCTTATCTTCTAATGTAGACAGTGCACCCCAGTTAATAATGCAGACAATCAATATCATGGGCAAAAGACTCAGTGAAACAATTCTTACATCATACGCTAATATAATAATAGAGCCTAAGACAGGGAAAGTCAACTTCTGGGAGATAAACAAGACTACTGAATTAATGGAATTAGGCAAAAAGGCTGTTTATGAGAACCTAGCAGCTCTTAAAGAGTTGTTAGTTTAAGATAGGGCCTTACCTGTATTACCAGGCAAGGCCCCTTATTTACAGATTAGAAATATTTTTCAACATTTGCTTTTATGATATTTTTTCTAGCTTTACAGCACATACTTTTAGTTCTGGTATCTTAGCCTTTGGATCATGGGCGGTATTTGTCAGCTTGTTGATAGCTGCTTCTTTAAAGTGGAAGGAACCAAAAACCAGACCAGGCTGAACCCTATCAGTTATCTCTACTGTTGATTCAATGCTTCCTCTACGGGATGATATCTTGATTCTATCGCCAGTCTGCAAGCAATACTTCCTGGCTTCTGCCGGGTTAATCTCAATTCTTTCTTCAGAAAGCTTCCAATCCAAGCCCGCAGAGCGTCTAGTCATGGTGCCAGTATGATAGTGCCACAGCTTCCTTCCAGTTGTCAGTACAAGGGGATATTCCTCATCTGTCTGCTCTGCAGGAGGAACATATTCAACAAAGAACATCTTTCCCTTACCCCTTGCAAACTCTCCAGAATGGAGATAGGCAGTACCTGGATGATCTGCTGTTGGACATGGCCACTGTAAGCCATCCTTCTCCTGTGCCAATCTCTCATAGCTTATACCTCCATAAGAGGGAGCAACAGCTGCTATCTCATCCATTATCTCTGCTGGCGAGGAGTAGTTCATTGGATAACCCATTTCCTGTGCTATTAGCTGTATAATCTCCCAATCAGGCTTGCTGTTCCCAACAGGCTCAATGGCTTTATTCACCCTCTGCACCCTTCTTTCAGTATTGACAAAGGTACCGTCTTTTTCTGCAAAGCTTGCCGCCGGCAGTACAACATGAGCAAGCTGGGCAGTTTCTGTTAGGAAGATATCCTGAACAACCAGCAATTCCAATTTTTCTAGAGCTTCAACAACATGATTTGTATCAGGGTCACTAATGGCAGGGTTTTCACCTATAATATACATGGACTTGATAGTTCCATGTCCTGCCTCTTTAAACATTTCCCCAAGGGTTAAACCTGGATTTGGATTTAACTGAACTCCCCAGGCTTTTTCAAATTTGGCTCTAACGTCTGGATCATTTACAGGCTGATATGCTGGATAAACATTTGGAAGGCCGCCCATGTCACAGGCACCTTGAACATTGTTTTGTCCACGGAGTGGGTTAACACCTGTAGACCTTCTGCCAATGTGTCCAGTTAATAAGGCCAGGTTAGCAATTCCCAGGACATTGTCTGTACCGCTAATATGCTGGGTAATCCCCATGGTATAAAGGATTGTTGACTTTTCAGAAACAGCATAGTCTCTGGCAACCTGCCTGATAACATCTGCAGCAACACCTGTAACCCTCTCAGCGTATTCGGGAGTGTATTTTTCAATACCTGCCTTTAATTCTTCAAAGCCTTCTGTTCTTTCCTCAACAAATTCCTTATTATACAATTCTTCCTTGATAATGACATGGGCCATGGCATTTAATAATGCCAGGTCGCTGCCTGCAGCAATTGGCAAATAGGTATGTGCCAGCTCTGCCATTTCAGTTTTTCTTGGATCAGCCACCACCAGTTTTGCACCATTGTCAAGGGCTTTTCTAACTTTCAAACTAATAATTGGATGGGTTTCTGTGGTATTTGTTCCACTAGCGAATATAAAATCAGCATCTGCTATCTCATCAATTGAATTAGTCATTGCTCCACTACCAAATGCAGCCGCTAGACCAGCGACAGTAGCAGAGTGTCAGAGACGGGCGCAGTGATCTATGTTATTAGTCCCCATCACCGCGCGCGTAAATTTGTTAAAAACGTAATTGCCCTCAGTGGTAAACCTTGCGGAAGTTAAAGCAGCAAAGCTGTCATTGCCATACTGCTCTTTAACCATGGATAGTTTTTCAGCAGTAAACTTAATAGCTTCCTCCCAGCTTGCTTCTCTAAATTCGCCATTTTCCTTAATCAGCGGAGTTTTTAACCTGTCTGGATGCTGAATAAAGTTATAGCCAAATCGTCCTTTAACACAAAGGGCCCTTCCATTAACCGCACCTTCTTCTGAGGAGGTCACCCCAAGGATTTTTCCATCTTTAACATTAAGTTCAATTGTACATCCTGTACCACAATATGGACAGATGGTTTTCACCTTTTTTACTTCCCACTTTCTCGCCTTGCCCATCATATCCTTTTCAATTATAGCACCTACCGGACATACAGATATACAGCTTCCACAGAAAACACAATCTGTTTTCTCAAGATCCTTACCTAGTGTAGGAACCACACTAGTTTGGAAACCCCTATTTGCCCATCCATAAATATGTCTTCCCACAACTTCATCACAAACTCTAACACACTTGCCGCAAAGGATACATTTATTGTTATCTCTAAATATAAAGGGATTTGAATCATCAAATTCATGACAAGTTACTTCACCCTTATAAGGCACTTCTTTAATTCCATATTCATAAGCATAATCCTGAAGGCGGCACTCACCACTTTTTTCACAGGTCATACAGTCATTAGGATGATTTGCAAGAAGCAGCTCAAGAATTGTTCTCCTTGCTTCTAAAACCTCTGGCGTTGCAGTATTAACAACCATGCCTTCCCATACTTCTGTAACACAGGAAGCAGGTAAATTCCTTGCGCCTTCAATGG
>JAGXSK010000090.1 GCA_018333845.1 Clostridia bacterium
AAGAACAATTGAACCAAATTATGCAAGACAGTGGAGAAAGATTCCTGGTAATAGGCTCATTGCAAGACTGGGCCTGACAAAATATGATGTACCAGCACCCCTTATAGATAAAGAACCTGTAATCAGCAGAGTTTCAATACCATTAAGTCAGCATATTGGCAGGGCGGCCAATGCAATTGTCCAAGGTGGGGAAATGGTACAAAGGGGCCAGTTAATTGGTGCAATGGCTGAAAACACTTTAGGGGCTAATATCCATGCCAGCATAAGCGGGATGGTTGAGGAAGTTTCTTCAACTGCTATAACAATAAAAAGAGTAGAAGGTTGATGATATTAATGGGAAGAGCCATAGGCTTGCTAGAGTTGAATAATATTACTCAAGGTTATCAGGCGGCAGATAAAATGCTTAAGGCAAGTAACGTACAGATCCTTGAGGCTACTTCTGTTTGCCCAGGTAAATTTATAATAATCGTTGCAGGAGATGTTGGGGCTGTGAAAAGCTCGCTAGATAGTGCAGTTAACATATGCACGGGCAGCCTGATTGACAAACACATTATACCCAATGTACATGAGGGAGTATTTCCGGCAATTAGCGGAACCTCAACAGTAAAAAGCATAAAGGCCCTGGGGATAATAGAAACCTATTCTGTAGTATCAGCTATAATAGCTGGCGATACAGCGATTAAAGCTGCCCAGATAGAGCTTATTGAGATAAGGCTAGCCCGCGGCATGGGTGGAAAGGCTTTGATTACCATGACAGGGGATGTTGGGGCTGTTACTTCGGCAGTTGAAGCCGGCAGTAATGCTGTACTAAAAAGTGGGCTTCTGGCAGATAAATTAGTTATACCTTCTCCCCATAAGGATTTACATAGTAAAATTATGTAACTGCAGATATAAATGTATAGTAAAATTTAATTTAAGCAGTCAACATGGAGGTAGATATGATTAATGATTATGACGAACTTATTCTAGTAATAAACCCTGGATCTACATCAACAAAACTAGCAATATTCTCAGGAGAAAAAATGATATTTGAAGAGACTTCATCACATGAAATCTCTGAACTTCAAAGATTTAATTCCATCAATGAGCAGTTGGACTACAGGAAGGATGCCGTAAACAGGTTTTTAGAGAAAACACAGGTCAACCCCAATTTATTAAACTGCATTGTGGCAAGGGGTGGAGTACTAAAACCTATAAGCGGGGGAACTTACTTGGTAGACGAGAAAATGTGCAGTGAACTCAGAAATGCAGAAAAGGAACATGCATCCAATCTAGGGGCTCTTATTGCAAAAAGCATCGCCGATGAAAATAACATTTACTCATTTATAGTTGACCCTATTGTAGTTGATGAGATGAATCCCATAGCAAAAGTTAGCGGTCTTTATGGTATAGAACGCAGAAGTATTTTCCATGCACTAAATCAAAAGGCCGTAGCACGTAAGGTTGCCTCTGAAATAGGAATGAAATATGAGAAATGCAGTCTGATTGTTGCTCATATGGGCGGTGGTATTTCCATAGGTGCTCATTATAATGGCCAGGTTATTGATGTAAATAATGCCCTTGATGGTGATGGTCCTTTTTCTCCGGAGAGGGCTGGCAGTTTACCAACTTGTAGTTTAGTAGAGCTATGTTTTAATAGTGGCCTTACTGAAAAAGAAGTAATTGGTTTAACTGTTGGAAAAGGCGGATTAGTAAGCTATCTGAGAACAAACAATTTAAAATTAGTACAGGAAATGATTAATGAAGGTGACACTTATGCCCAACTAATTTTTGAAGCCATGGCATATCAAGTGGCTAAGGAAATAGGCAGTTGTGCAGCGGTGCTCAATGGTGAAATTCAAGCAATCGCATTAACCGGTGGGTTAGCACATTCTGATTTATTTGTTGAAAGTATTATGAAAAGGATAGGTTTTATTGCTCCAGTCATGGTATATCCAGGGGAATTTGAGATGGAAGCCCTTGCTCTAGGTGCCCTAAGGGTTTTAAGAGGAGAAGAGGAGTATAAGTATTATAAATAAGGATAATGAGAATTTCTTGTTCAGCAGCTTTCCAGTGTACTTCAGGGTAAATCCCGGGAGATGATTGAAGCTGGCTTTTCGAACCAAGGGAAGCAGGGCAGATGCTCTAGCAGATAAACTTTCTATCTGCTAGAGCATCTCAAGAAGGCTTGAGATGCAGGGCTGCAAGCTTTGAGGTCGGAAGAATTCAGGGGCTTGCAGCTTATGCTATAGAGGTCGCCTTTTGATGATACTGACCATATTTTTTAGCAGCCTCAACAATTGTTCTAGCGCCATCTAAAGGTGCATTGCATGGGTATTCACAGCCTGTGGCCAGGATAAAGCCGCCATCTTTTTTAAATAAATCGATTTGTTCTCTGCATATTTTTTCCAGAAGAGCCTTTGCCATAAAAGGCGCCTGTGTAGGCTCAACCATTCCGATTAGGGTTGTTATGTGACCGTATTTGCTTTTCAATTCTTGAGGACTGCTGCAATCGTCAGGCAGGTGATTAAAGGAAATCGCCTCCGGCTCCATTGCTTCTATCTGTACATCGAAATAGATGCCCTTCCCGCAATTATGGATCATTACCATACAGTTTCTATTATGAATATGCTTGGCCAGTTTACGGCAGTATTCGCCTTCAAATTCCTGCCACATTGTTTTGCTCATGATTGACTTTGATGCAAACAAGGTATCCAGCATAATTGCGTGCACACCTGTGTCGATTAGGGCATCGCAGTAATCCAGCAAAACTTCATTGATTGTATTTACAGCCTCTTTCACTTCAGCAGGATGCATTATCAAATCCATCATGGTATTCTGAAGCCCTCGCATCATCGCCAATACCCCTAAAGGTCCAAATACAAATGCTACAACAGGCACTTCCTGACCTTTCCTCTCAACTAATGTTCTGCACAGTTTTATGTGTTCACTCATTCTGGGAGTGAACCTGGGATCAACTTTTCTGATTAGTTTAAAGTCATCCAAGGTTTTAATAAAATGATTGTCAAAGTCAGGGTGAGCTGCTTCCATCTCTGGATAGACTATTTTTTGGCCGAAGTCTGCAGCTTCTACTGAGAGGTCGGTCAGAGTACAAATGCAATCGAGCTCGAATACTTCCTGGGCTTTAATGAGTGCTTCAGCTGTCACCTCAGCTTTCAAGGCCCAATCTTTGTAGGAAGCCCCGATTAAATTGCGGGACACACCTGATAAGATTGGATAGACCGGTACTCTGTCAGGTTCCCTGTGGCTTAGGGCCATACTTACTCGTTCTAATGATGTCATTGTCATTTGAAATCTCCTCCTATGTTTTATAGTTTGTGTTGTTTTATATGTGAAATATTGCACTTTCTGTCTTGGATTTTAGTTCATCAGTTATAAATCCTCTCATTCATACAAGTGGTTTTCTAAACTAAACATACTAGGCATCAGGCCTTTACCTTAATTTCTTCAGCATCTAAAACATAAACCCTTTCCTTTTCTTCCCTTAAAAAGGCCATCCAATAGGCCATACCAACAAAAACTGCTCCACCTACAACATTACCCAGTGTGACCGGCAGAAGATTTTTTATTAGAAAACCCTGCATGCTCATCGCTGAGAGAGCTTCAGCAGAAAAACCTCCCGATTGCAGGACACCTGGAACATTCAATGCCATAATCCCCGCTGGAACAAAGTACATATTGGCTATGGAGTGTTCAAAACCACTGGCAACAAAAGTGGTTATCACAAAGAAGATACCAATGATTTTACCTGTATAGTCCTTAGAAGCGTAAGCCATCCAAACTGCAAGACAGACTAACCAATTACACAGGATCCCTCTGACAAATGCCTCAGTAAAAGTAAGGTTCATCTTATCTACAGCTATCTTGGCCGCAAATGTTCCGTGGAGTAAACCATTTGCCTCCCATAAGCCTGAATAAAACATAAGAATAACTACCAAGATAGCTCCCAGGAAATTTCCTGCAAATACATAAGTCCAGTTTTTAAACATCTGGTAAGTTGTAATCTTCTTTTCCATTACGCCAAGAATCAGAAGATTGTTGCCTGTAAAAAGCTCTGCACCACAGATGACAACCAGCATCAAGCCAACACTGAAAATTGCTCCGGCAAGCAGTCTCGCTACCCCTGCACCAAGGAAAGGTGCCGTATCATGAGTGATCATGGTGGCCGCTTCAGCGGCAAAAGCTATATAAGCTCCTGCCAGGACCGCCAGAACCATTATTCGATTAAAAGGCAGATTAGCCTTTTTTACTACAATTTCCACAGCATTTTTAGCAATTTCAGCTGGGGAAAAGAAATTCATTTTAATCAACCCTTTCTGTCATTATGATTGTCATTAGCTTACTACTTCCTGGAGAAACCCCTGCCATTTAAGTTTGTGATGATATGTACTTTCACTAGCATTATACCTGTTTGTGCTTGTGAAATCTAGTGCTTGCGAGATAGTCGTAATAGTAAAATAATTCACAAATCTAAGCCCTGCTATTTTATGTAGGGCTTAGTCGTTAATGATCTCTTTTAAAGCTGTGAGTGTATAATTGATTTCTTCCAGGGTGTTAAACCAGCCAAAGCTAAAGCGAACGGCCCCTTCTGGAAAGGTTCCCATGGTTTCATGTGCCCACGGTGCACAGTGTAAGCCCGAGCGGGTCATTATTCCATAAACATGGTCAAGGATAAAGCTGAGCTGCCCTCCATCCATATTCTTCATATTTAAGGATACACAAGGGGTTTGCCGTGACAAATCCCTGGCACCGTAGATTTCTATTTCAGGCAGGTCATTACACCCAGCTATGAAGTGCTTTAATAGGTCCATTTCATGCTGCCTGATTTTCTCCAGGCCGGTTCTCTGTATAAACTCAATACCTGCAGTCAGGCCCATTATTCCAGGAGTATTGGGCGTACCGCTTTCTAATCTATCTGGAAATGCTTCGGGTTGTTCCAATAAATGAGATTTGCTTCCTGTACCTCCCAGAATAAGAGGCTCCAGAATTGTTTCTTCGTCCATGTCAATGCAAAGTCCTCCAATGCCTGGAGGCCCAAAGAGCCCCTTATGCCCCGTAAAGGCTAGAAAGTTAACATTTAACCTTTGCATGTCAATTGGCATGCTGCCGGCAGTTTGAGCTGTATCCAGCAAATATAAAAGGCCGTGCTCACCTGCAATCCTGCCTATTTCTTCTGCAGGCTGAAGGGCACCAAAAACATTTGAAGCATGATTCAGGACAATAAGCCTTGTATTAGTTTTAATTGCTTTCCTGATTTTATCTGGATTTATAAAGCCATCTCCATCTGCTTTGACGGCGGTATAGTCAATTATTCCAGATTTTTTGAGGGCCTCCAAGGGG
>JAGXSK010000091.1 GCA_018333845.1 Clostridia bacterium
AAGGCTGCCAGAGGGGGGGAAAAACTTTATATATGTTCTGGAAAAGGCGGTAGAGCAAAATACTAGTGTTAGTGAATTCCTTGGAAATATTGTTAATCCAGATGACTTAAAATCCCTGGACACTTATTTTTATGATGAGCTATATATCCCGCCAAACTCCAATAAACCATATTTAACAGTTCCCTTTTATCCGCCAGAAGTATGGTGTGCAGGTGTTACATATATGCGCAGCCGTGAAGCAAGAGAATTTGAAACTGTGGCAAAAAGCATCTATGATAGGGTCTATGATGCTGAAAGACCAGAAATATTTTTAAAAGCAACTCCCCAGCGAATAGTTGGTACCAATGATTGGGTTGGCCTGCGCAGCGATTCAAACTGGATGGTTCCCGAACCAGAGCTTGGATTAGTAATTGATGGTACAGGAAATATTTTAGGGTATTTGATTGGCAATGACATGAGTTCCCGTGACATAGAAGGAGAAAACCCTCTATACCTCCCCCAGGCCAAGTTTTTCAAGAATGCATGTTCACTTGGTCCTATCCTGGCGCTTGCAGAAGAGATTAGTAATCCGCTAAACCTTAACATATCATGTAAAATTATAAGAAATAATGAAACTGTTTTTGCACAAACAGCCAACACGTCTCAACTAAAACGTTCATTGGAAGAGCTGGTGTCCTTTTTAAAAAGGGATAATTATTTGTGGCACGGAACTGTATTATTGACCGGAACATGTATTGTGCCACCTGATGATTTCACACTAGTCGATAATGATATTATTGAGATTGCCATAGATAATCTAGGCATATTGCGTAATGTTGCAAAAAAAATTTCCTAGAAGGGAGAGTGCTGAATGGATAAGATTTTAAGAGTAAATATGACTAACCAAAAAGTTACTTTAGAAGATGTTCTAGAAAAGCATCAAAAACTTGGAGGCAGGGCACTTACATCACAAATAGTTTGCAATGAGGTTCCAGCTAACTGTGACCCCTTGGGAAGTGAAAATAAGGTTATTATTGCTCCTGGGTTGTTGGGAGGTACTAATGTACCATTATCCGGCAGGATTTCAATTGGTGCCAAGAGTCCTTTAACTGGAACAATTAAAGAAAGTAATGCAGGAGGTGTAACAGGACATAAACTAGCTAAAATTGGCTTAAAAGCAGTTATTGTTGAAGGTCAAGCCCAAAAGGGATTATATATTTTAGTTATAGATGGACAAAAGGGGACCCTTGTTAGTGCAGATGAATTTGCATCACTTGGGAATTATGAACTAGTTAATAAGTTAAGAGAAAAATATGGAAGCAGCAGCGGATATATAACAGTAGGCCCTGCCGGAGAGCTTGGACTACGAACTGCATGTATAGCCAATACTGACCCTGATTGCCGTCCAAGCAGGGTTAATGGCCGCGGCGGTCTAGGTGCAGTTATGGGAACAAAGGGTCTTAAAGCCATAGTCATTCTAGATTCTGACCTTAATTCCATTTCTTATTATGACAAGGAAAAGTTTTTTGAAGAAAGCAAGCAGGTTGTACAGTTTATTAAGGAACATCCATCCACATCTGTATATAGGGACTATGGAACAGCTGCATTAGTAAATATTACAAACAACATGGGCTGTTTACCTACTAGAAACTTTAGCAACGGCCAGTTTGAAGGTGCAGACAACATTTCCGGTGAGACCATGTTTGAGCTTATTAAAAGCCGGGGCGGCCAGGGCAGAACCAGCCATAGATGCATGCCAGGCTGTATAGTTGGCTGTTCAAATGTTTACCCAGATGCCAGCGGCAATGAATTAGTGGCTCCCCTGGAATATGAAACCATAGGTTTAATGGGCTCTAATCTGGGCATAGATAATCTGGATACCATTGCCAAACTAAATTACCTCTGTAATGATATTGGCATTGATACCATAGAAACAGGAGCTGCCGTAGGAGTTGCCATGGAAGCTGGTATTCTGCCCTTTGGTGATGGCGTAAAGACAATAGAATTAGTAGAAAGTATTAGAGATAATACCATTTTAGGCAGGTTAATAGGAAACGGAACTCTTCTAACTGGCAGGGTTCTTGGTGTAAAAAGGATTCCAACAGTTAAAGGACAGGCTCTAGCAGCATATGACCCCAGGGGATTAAAGGGTCTTGGGGTAACGTACTCTACTACTCCAATGGGTGCTGACCATACAGCAGGTTCAACCTTGAGAGCACAGGTAGATCATAGAAAACCTGATGGCCAGGCCCAGGCATCAAGAAAATCCCAGAGAATAATGACCCTATTTGATTCATTGGGGATGTGTATGTTTACAATGCCCAGCCTGGGTATCCACATTCAAACCCTGGCGAATCTGGTTAATGCAAGATATGGTCTTAACCTAGATGAAAGCAGCCTAATTCAATTAAGTATAGATACAATAACCGCAGAAAGGGATTTCAATTCTAACGCAGGTTTTAGAAGTATTGATGATCGATTACCGGAATTTATGTATAAAGAAAAGCTTCCTTCAACAGATACTGTTTTTGATGTTCCTGATCATGAATTGGATTGGGTCCATGGTAATGAAGGATAATGCATTAACAACCTCCTCCCATCATACAATATAATAGAAAAAAGGGTTGGCCTTAAACTTTTGTTTTTGGCTCAGCCCTTTTTTCTATAACTATATAGATAGCCTATAAATTTACCTACAGCATATTTTTACTAAGTTATTTACTTCTGAATAAATGTGTTTTATTGGCAGTCCGGTTTTTTCTGCCAACCTCTTGCAGTGGTCATATTCAGGGGCTATATTTACCAAATCCCCCTTATAATAAGCTAGTTTTACATTAACACTACCCCAGGGTGTTTCTACACTTTGGGTTTTTCTGTCAAGCATGACCTTTCCCACGGGATATTTTCTTATACCTATACTAGTAGTTTCTCTAAAGATTATTGAGAATACCTTCTCTTCTATTTCCTTACCATATAGTACACTCAGCTTTAATGCAGGGCGGTTCTTTTTCATCTGGATTGGTGTTATGTAAACATCCCTAGCTCCTGCCTGGAAAAGTTTGCCCATTACATGGTCTATAAATTCGTGATTCATATCATCTATGTTGCATTCCAGCATCCACTGCTGTTGGTGGTCAAGGCACGCCTCCTGATTACTGCTATCCTGCCCCTCCTGCAAGTAACCGAGGGACACTCTCAGGACATTTGGTATAGCTAGCTCTTTAGTACCTGCCCCATAGCCTATTCTATCTACTTTCATTAGCGGCATCCTGCCAAACTCCTTTACCAGGGTACTTAAAATAGCCGCTCCCGTAGGAGTTGTTAATTCTCCCTTAATATCCGTAGAGTAGATAGGTACGCCTTTTAGAAGCTCCAGGGTTGCTGGCGCAGGTATGGGCATCATTCCATGCTGACAGGTAACAAAACCGCTTCCAGTATGGATTGATGAGGCATACACTTCATCAATCTGCAGCCTGTCTATAAGGATTGCAGTGCCAACTATATCCACTATTGCATCAATGGCGCCCACCTCATGAAAGTGAATTTTATCAACTGTAGT
>JAGXSK010000092.1 GCA_018333845.1 Clostridia bacterium
TTTACTTTATTTAGTGAGCCTATATGTTTTTAGGAATAATAGAATAATAATGTAAATATACCGTTTGAAAAATAGGGGGAGATATCGTGTTTAAGAGAATTAAAAAAGATATTCAAATAATTTTTGAGAGAGACCCTGCAGCTAAAAGTGTATTAGAGGTCATCCTGAATTATCCTGGTTTTCATGCTGTTTTAATGCATCGTCTCAACCACTGGCTGTACAAAAGGAACTTTATAGTTTTATCACGTTTTCTTTCGCAGATAAGCAGATTCTTTACTGGCATAGAAATACATCCCGGAGCAAAGATTGGTGAGGGGCTTTTTATAGACCATGGAATGGGTGTGGTAATTGGAGAAACCACAGAGATAGGCTCTAATGTAACCCTATACCAGGGAGTTACCCTTGGGGGGACCGGCAAGGAAAAGGGCAAGAGGCACCCTACAATTGGCAATAACGTGGTTGTCAGCACAGGCGCCAAGGTATTAGGCTCTATAACCATAGGTGATAATGTTAAAATTGGTGCGGGCTCAGTAGTTTTAAAGGATGTGCCTCCTAACTGTACAGTTGTGGGAGTACCTGGTAGAATTGTTAAGAGAGATGGCGCAAAGGTTGCCACTTGTGTTCATGTACAAAAAGATAGTGCCATAGATTTAAATCATGGCAAATTACCAGACCCCATTTCTGAAATGATAGAATGCCTTGAGGAGCGTATAAGAAAACTGGAAGACCGCATAAAAGAGCTGGAGGAAGCAAAAAATGATTAAGCTTTATAATACCTTAACGAGAAAAAAGGAGCCACTGGAGACAATTGAAGCAAATAAAGTCCTGATGTATATATGTGGCCCTACCACTTACAACTTTATTCATCTTGGGAATGCCAGGCCCATAGTAGTTTTTGATACCATTAGAAGATATTTTGAATACAGGGGTTATAGTGTAACCTATGTGCAAAACTTTACTGACATAGATGATAAAATCATTAACAAGGCAAAAGAGGAGGGCATAGCTCCTCTGGATCTGGCAAAAAAATATATTGAGGAATACTTTAAAGATGCTGACAAACTAAATGTAAGAAGGGCTGACGTACACCCGAGGGTTAGTGAGCATATAGATGATATTATTCAAATGGTTGATAGATTAATTGCTAGTGGTGCTGCTTATGAAGTTGACGGGGACGTTTACTTTGATGTAAGGGAATTTGAAGGTTATGGTAAACTGTCAGGCAGAAGCCTTGATGAATTAAAAGCAGGTGCCAGAATTCAAGTTGATGAACGCAAAAAAAATCCACTGGATTTTGCACTGTGGAAGAAAGCAAAGCCAGGGGAACTTTCCTGGAATAGTCCCTGGGGTGAGGGAAGACCTGGATGGCATATTGAGTGCTCTGCCATGGCATTAAAATACCTGGGAAAACAATTTGACATTCATGGTGGAGGTCATGACCTGGTTTTTCCCCATCATGAAAATGAGATTGCCCAATCACAGGCCTGTGGCTGTGGTTTTGCCAGGTATTGGCTGCATAATGGCTTTATCACTGTAAATCAAGAGAAAATGTCAAAATCTCTAGGAAATTTCTTTCTGGTAAGAGAGATACTGGAGAAGTTCTCGCCAGATGCAGTTAGATTCTACCTCCTGGCAACACATTACAGAAGCCCCCTGGACTTTGATGATGAGAAATTAGTTGTAGCCACCAAGAGCCTGGAAAAAATAAAAAACTTGAGCACAACCTTATCAAAACTTCTGGAAAGCCCTGTACAACAGGAAGATAAAGAGTACAATATAATATATAATATAGTAGAAGATCTTGAAAGAAAATTTACTGAAGCAATGGATGATGACTTTAATACCGCCCTTGCCATTGCGGCGTTATTTGATTTTGCAAGAGAGATTAATGGTATTATAAATTCTCCGTCCTTTGTAATTACAGAAAAAACTAAAGAAGCTCTTAATAAAGCAGCAGCAGCTTTAAAACAGTTAGGGGGTAATGTTTTAGGCCTGCTCTTTGATACAAAGGATGACCCAGACAAGGCCTTAGATAGTTTGGCAAACGATCTCATGGATATACTCATAGGGGTTAGGGCCCATGCTCGTCAGCAAAAACTATGGGCCCTTGCAGACAAAATAAGAGATGAGCTTAAAGAAAAGGGTATTGTATTAGAAGACAGTCCCCAGGGCACCAAGTGGAAATTATTACAGAAGGAGCAGGGAGATGGATCTAGATCTTAACCTGGAAGCTAATGACGTTAATCCAGAATTCATGAATCCCCTTGTTTGGGCTTATATTGGCGATGCAGTGTATGAGCTTTATGTTCGAACTCACCTGGTTACACGAGGTCCATCAAAGGTTAATCAGCTGCATTGCGAGTCAATAAAATATGTCAAGGCATCAGCCCAGGCCGACTTTGCAAGAAAAATTACTGAAAACCTAAATGAGGATGAGATTAGAATAATGAAAAGGGGTAGAAACACAAAGTCTACAGTGCCAAAAAACGCTGATGTGGCAGACTACCGGTACAGCACGGGGCTGGAAAGCCTTTTAGGGTACTTATATTTGCAAAACAAAAAGGAACGATTAATGGAGATATTAAGCATGTTAGATTTAGAAAAAGAAGCATAGGTGGAGGAATACTATGGGAGAAACCAGCTTAAATGTAGCTTTAATCAAGTATACGTCAGAGCCTGAAGAAGTAGTAGCCCTGGCAGCAAAATTATGCTATTCACCCCTTGACATTCATGAACTGAAGGGAGGCCTGGTTCCAGGTGAGCTTGAGGGCTTTATAAGCAAGATACTATCCCTGGGTCATTTATCTACAATAGAGCATGTATCCTTTACCTTTGGCATTGAAGGAGTATCCAGGGCACTGCTGGCCCAGATCACAAGGCATAGAATAGCAAGCTTTAGTGTGAAATCCCAAAGATATGTATCAGAAACAGCAAATAATGACGAAGAAACTTTTAATTACATAATACCACCGCGCATAAAGGAATTAGGTGAGAATTATGTAAGCCAATACATTGAACAAATGAAGCAAATGCAAACATGGTATAACAAATGGTATGAAATCCTGGGAGGAAAAAATTCTGGAGCGGAGGAGGATGCCAGGTTTATTTTACCCAATGCTGCAGAAACTAAAATGATTCTAACCATGAATGCTAGAGAGTTATATCACTTTTTTAAACTTAGATGCTGCAGCAGGGCCCAGTGGGAAATAAGGGAGCTGGCCTGGCAAATGCTTAAGGCTGTTAAGGAAGTAGCTCCAAACATCTTCTTCCAGGCAGGACCGAGCTGTGTTACTACAAAGTGCCCTGAAGGAAAAATGACTTGCGGCAATAGAGATCGTGTATTATCAAGATACCAGTCACTTCAGGTAAAGTCTTAACCTTTGACACGGAGGTATACTAAATGAATGAAGCCATTGCAGGAAAAAATTCTGTTTTAGAAGCACTTAGGGCAGGGCGCGAGATCAATAAAATATTTTTAGGTGAAAGTGTCACCAGGGATAGAGTTTTCAAAGAGATTATAAATATTGCAAAAGCTAATAAAATTCCTGTTCAAAATGTTGCTAAAACCAAGCTTGATGATCTGGCTGAAACAAATAAACACCAGGGTATTGTAGCCATGGTAGCT
>JAGXSK010000093.1 GCA_018333845.1 Clostridia bacterium
CTATACATCAAAGTATAGGAACCCCTTTTGTTTTATCTTTCAGGTTTTAAGCTTTTTTGTTAGTTGTTTTTAAATTGTTTTCTTCAGTAAAGTTTGTTCTTTCAATAAAGTTATGGGGAAACATTTTATAACCTGGATCCTTACTCTGCCTATAAACATAATAAACTAGAGCCGTAACAACACCTATACTAAAAACAACACCCCAAATCATTATGGCACCTCCGTTAGTTTCAAAATCTATTAGCTTATCTGATCTCCTACCCTGGCAAGTGATAAGGCAGGCTTTAGCACCTTGATATAATTAATCTTTGGATCCTCAGTTCCCTGTAGATCTGCCTGTTCATTTTTTAGAACCTGCACGTAATCAATGGTTTCTTTACTAATGTATTCACCAGGACAAATTAAGGGTATTCCAGGCGGATAAGCCATGATCATTTCTGCACTAACCTCTCCAACAGCTTCAACAAGGGGAACCTTTCTTGTTTCGCTGTACATGGCGTCCCTTGGCGAAACTGACACTGTTGGAATTGCTGGCCATGGCGGCACATATTTTATAATTTTCTCCAGCTGCCTTCCTTCGGCAATTTCCCTGCAGGAGTTAATTAGATACTTAATTGTACATTTATCATCTGCAAGGGTTAGTAAAAATATGACATTATAAAGGTCAGCCAGTTCAACCTGAATTCTATAATCTCGCCTTAATATTCTTTCCATGTCATAACCGGATAAACCAAGACTTTTAACATTAATGGTCAGCTTGGTAATATCGTATTTTTTACATCCACAAGTTTCTTCTTCCGGCTCAAACAGCTTAATGCCTGGTATTTTGCGCATTTCTTGTCTAGCCCATCTAGCTAGTTCCAGGGTTTTTCTTATTAATTCATCGCCACTTAGTGCAATTTGCTTCCTTGCAACATCTAAAGAGGACATTAACACATAGGACGGGCTGGTGGTCTGGGTAATATTCAAAACTGCCTTGACCCTTTGTGGACTGATTAACTTGCTTTTTATAAGCAGCATGGAGCTTTGGGTCATGGAGCCTAAAAGCTTATGTGTGGAGCTGGCAGCAATATCTGCTCCAGCCTGCATGGCTGATAATGGCAGCTCATCTGATAGATGGAGATGTGCACCATGGGCTTCGTCCACAAGAACTGGCACTCCATAGCCATGGGCTAGTTCAACTATCTCCTCTAACTTGGAAGCAGTACCATAGTAGTTTGGGTTAATTATGAATATGCCCTTTGCATCTGGATGTTGATCCAGGGCAGCCTTTAAGGTTTCTACTGAAACACCTGTTGATATGCCATATTCCAGGTCCATTTCCGGCCTTACATAAATGGGAATAGCTCCACTAATAATCAGACCGCCAAAGGCTGATTTATGGGCATTTCTTGGCAAGATAATTTTATCACCTGGTTTACACACAGACATGATCATAGCCTGAATACCATTTGTAGTTCCATTAACAAGAAAATAAGCCTTGTCAGCTCCAAAGGCTTTAGCGGCCAATTCTTCTGCTTCAGCAATAACTCCTGTTGGGTTACAAATATTATCGGTATCCGGCAAGCATGTTAAATCTATACCCAGGGTATTTTTACCCACAAATTCACAAAATTCAGGGATTCCTCTGCCTTGTTTGTGACCAGGCACATGGAAAGGTATTGTATTGTCTGTCATGTATTTTTTTACCGCATCAAATACTGGAGTTCTTGACTGATGATTTAACATCGCGCTCACCGCCTTTCTCAATAAACACAATAACTTGCAATGATAATTAGAACATAATTATTGTCAAAGTTCAATATTAATTTTTTTCATTTTTTAGCTGGATCAAATGGAAATTATTTGTAATTAATGGGCCTCTAATTTGCATATGGAATCAAAAAACCTGGCTTGGAGCCAGGCCTTTTCTGTATGTTAAATTTTTAAATAACATCATTATAGGTATAGAGTGTATATGTCTCTTCATGCTGATAGTCATGTCTATAGTTAATTTCATCGATTTCATGCACTAGAACAGCGTATTTTGCATCGGGATCAAAAGTAGGAGGAATCTCTTTTCTATCTAAATAAGTGGATTTGTTATAGTCTAACTTCTCAAATTGAGTAACTTCACCTAGAATAACAGATTCAGGTCTGGTTGATGCTACACCGATAACTCGCTTAATATGTTCCCTGTCACCAGTCCAATCATATTTCATTTTTATATCTTCATTGGTCAAGATCTTCTTTAATTCTTCAACACTCTGGACAACCTTCTTCTTTACATTAGCAGCCTGATTGGCCTCCACTTCTTCAACTAACCTTTTAACATGGTCTAAATTTACCATTTTAATTCCTCCTTTCTCATATTGCCTTACTTTTATGAAAAAGTATCATGTTATACTGTACCTTTACATTTTTGCGTTCATCCATGTTTGTATTTCTGCATACAGTTATTCTGTAATTCTATTTTATGCAGACTTAATGTTTTTGTCAATAGTTCTGGAGAAATTAATTTAAATTTCATTTAATAATTTCCTTGCAGTATCTATATGAGCTGCCACCTGCTCAGGGGCTGGCCCCCCTGCAACATTTCTTTTTGCCACAACATTTTCAATGTTTACCTTTTCAAAAATATCATTTTCAATTACCTGGGAAAAATCTTTATATTCTTCCAGGCTTAACCCTTCTAAATCTATTCCCTTGCTGATACAATATGCAACCAGTTCACCAACAATCTTGTGGGCCTCTCTAAAGGGTACTCCCTTGGTAACAAGATAATCAGCCACATCTGTAGCACCTCCGAAGCCCCCCTTGGCTCCTTCTTTCATTATCCTTTCTTTTACTGTGATGGTAGCAAGCATTGGAGTAAAGGTAATCAGGCATCCCTTTACGGTGTCAATTGTATCGAATAAGCTCTCCTTGTCCTCCTGCATATCCTTATTGTAAGCTAATGGCAGACCCTTCATTACTGTAAGTATGGTCACAAGATTTCCATAGACCCTGCCTGTCTTGCCGCGAATAAGCTCGGCTACATCAGGGTTTTTCTTCTGGGGCATGATGCTGCTGCCCGTGCTAAAGGCATCATCCATTTCTATAAACCTGAACTCATCACTGGACCAGATAATAAGCTCCTCACAAAATCTGCTTAAATGCATCATGAGAATAGCTGCCGCACTATTAAATTCTATGATAAAATCCCTGTCACTAACAGCGTCCATACTGTTACGTGTGATTTTCTCGAAGCCTAATTCTTCCTTAACCATATTCCTATCCAGGGGAAATGTGGTGCCTGCAAGGGCTCCGGAACCCAAGGGCATCATATCGGTTCTTTTATGTGCATCCTTGAACCTGTGAATATCTCTATA
>JAGXSK010000094.1 GCA_018333845.1 Clostridia bacterium
AGTTCATGGATGAAAACTACTAAAAAGATAATTACTGCCTGGGGAAGGACCTTAGCAAAGCCATAAAACACCATCATAAGCAAAAACAGCCTATCTACCTTGACATCTATTCCTTGATATTGAAATAGTTTCACTTATAACAGCTCCTAGGGTGATTCATTTTAGAAATTTAGATATTTCAGGGGATCTGCTGGCTGCTGCCCCTCCCTGATTTCAAAATGGAGCTGCCCCTTTCCAGAAATGCTTTTTCCTGCCTTGGCAATAATTTGACCCTGGGTTATGACGTCCCCTTCTTTAACAAGGACCTCACTGCAGTTGGCATAAACTGTAGTAAGTCCACCTCTATGCTCTATCATAACTAGTCTGCCAAGGCTGTCATTTACCTCAACCTTGATAACCTGACCATCAAGTGCTGCTCTAATTGGCATGCCTATTTCTGTTTCTATATCAATTCCCGAATGAAAGAGCTTTTGGCTGTTGCCAGCAGCCTCTATCCATCCAAATTCCCTAATAATTGTACCTGACACAGGCAGGGTTAAGTATAGGGTGTCATCCCTGGGAGCTACCACCTGGAAAGCACCCCTGTTTATACTGTCCATCCACAGGCCTGCAGCAACCATTGTTTCAATGACAGGAGCCCAATCGCCATCCTGGGATGTTAAGTAATATGCAACCTGCCTATGAAATTTTTTGGAAAAAGCTCCTTCAAAGCTCAAGATTCCCACACAAATAATGAATACTACTATAGCTGCCAGGAGCTGTTTTACTATTCCCCTTGCAAAAAATCTGTTAGTATTATTTCGTTTAAAACCCCAATTATCCATTTGGCATATTCCCTCCTCGGACAGGCAAGTTCATTAGTAAATATATTCATTTTTTGAAGGAATATGCTTCCATGAATAAAAAAATGCAACCATTAATGATTGCATTAAGCAAAATGATTGTATCCCCTTGCAAGCAACTCCTTACATTGACCATCGATACTTCTTAACTTAATTCCATATTCTGCTGGTTTGATTTCACCAATGAGATACAATTCTCTGGAGAATTCCCTGGTAAAGCTTTTCATCAATTCCTTGACCCTATTACTTTTACATGTAAATACTAGTTGATAATCTTCTCCACCTGATAATGCCAGCTTAATAGGAGAAATTGTCAGCCTCTCTGCAGCTTCCAGTAGAAGGCTGCTGTAAGGAATCCTTTCTTCCCAGAGCTCAATCCCTACCCTGCTTGCTTCTGAGATCTCCCTGATTTCTGAAGCTAACCCATCACTAATATCATTCATGGATGTTACATAGCCTGTCTTTGCCAGATACTGGCCTTCAAGGACCTGGGGAATTGGGTTTAGATGTTTTTCCACCAGTTTGCTCCAGTAAGGCTCCTTTTCCAAACCTCTTTTTATTATTTCCAGACCACCTCCTGAATCACCCAGTGGCCCAGTTACCATGACAGCATCTCCAACACATGCCCCTGCCCTTTTTATGAGATTTTCCGGTTTAACTTCTCCCAGTGCTGTTATACTTATGGAAACAACTGGGGAGGAAACCATGTCCCCACCCATAATATTGACCTTATATAAGCTGCACATTTCCTTGATGCCAACATACAGGTCCTCTACCCAGTTCACAGCAGTATCCCTGGGCAGAGCCAGTGTTATAAGTATAGAAGTTGGTTTTCCCCCCATGGCAGCTATGTCGCTTAAATTAACCGCAACACCTTTTCTTCCCAATTGTCTGGGGGATATTTTATCAAGGAGAAAATGAACACCATCCACAAGGGCATCACATGTGGATAAAAGCAAATGTCCTGGATTAACCTTTTCCGCAGCTGTATCATCACCTATTCCCACAACAACCCGCTGGCTGTCATAAATGGTATCCCTGGCAATTTTCTCTATTAACTTAAATTCCCCATACTCTGAAATTTTCATTTTAGCTACACTACCATTTCTATTTTCATTCTCTTCTCAATCTCTTCATAATCCAGGTTATGCATGCTGTCAAACAGGGCAATTTTATAGCTTCCAGGACCTTTAACTCCTTCTTTTACAGCTGCAATTTCACCAGCTATTCCAAATGTCACAAGGGCTGCTGTGGAAGATTTCAGCTTATCCTCATGAACAGCGGCAAAACAGCCCAGGACAGAAGCTGCCATACAGCCTGTTCCTACCACCCGACCCATTAATTCATGGCCATTGGCAACCCAGATAATTCTTTTGCCATCGGTTACAAGATCTCTTGGTCCAGATGCTACTGCTATACATTGATATTTTTTTGCCAGGCTTCCTGCTGCAGCCTCCATATTATTGTACTCGCCAACTGATTCCACTCCCTTGATTTGTCCGCCGTGACCTGCCAGGATATTAATTTCCGCCTTGTTGCCCTTGATAATATCCACACGGACCTCTTTTAGTATCTCTAAGGCACTTTCCGTTCTAAGGGTAGTGGCCCCTACCCCCACAGGATCAAAAATAACAGGCACACCTGCTTCATTAGCAGCCTTCCCTGCTTTTATCATGGCCTTGATCTGTTCCCTGTTTAATGTGCCGATATTTAACACCAATGCTCCAGCAACCCTGACCATTTCATGAACCTCATCAAGGGAATAGGCCATTACAGGCAGTCCGCCTGTATTTAAAGTAATGTTTGCACAGTCATTTACAGTTACATTGTTAGTAATATGATGTACCAGAGGTTTCTTTTCTCTTACAAGTTTTAATAAATCATTTGTCATTTGTTCAGTTCTCCCTTCCCTGAAATTATTTGTCTTTTTAATTCTTGAACACTTCCTTGTATGTCCTCTGCCTGGGTAATGGCAGATATGACTGATAAGCAGTCTGCACCATTTAAAATTACCTCTTTCGCATTTTCATGGTTAATTCCTCCTACAGCTACAATGGGGATGGTTGAATTGCTGCGAATCTTCTTAAGGTTTTCAAGGCCCAAACAAGGTCCTGCATCATTTTTTGAATTTGTGGCATATACAGGTCCTACCCCTATATAATCTGCTCCCTCTCTCTCTGCCTTTACAGCCTGTTTCACTGTATCAACAGATATTCCTATAATCATATTTTCACCCACAAGGGTGCGGGCATGCTTGTAAGGAATATCACTTTGTCCCAGATGTACTCCATCAGCGTCGGTGAGCAGTGCAATGTCAACCCTATCATTTACAATATACTTTACACCAGCTGCTTTTGTTATCT
>JAGXSK010000095.1 GCA_018333845.1 Clostridia bacterium
TTCCCACAGGAGATTTCTCAGCAGCAAGCGATTTGGTAAAGCTATCTATAACGTCCTCGTCTAATTCATAATTAATTTTTATACAAAGTTCAGCAATAGCATTTACAATATCTTTGAATTTTATTTCTCTCATTAGCTTTTCCCCCAATACTATTCTCTTTCACAAAGCTCAATTAAGACACCATTGGTATCCTTGGGGTGTAAGAAAGCGATTTTTGCTCCTCCTGCCCCATATCTGGGCTTTTCATCGATTACACGAATTCCCTTGGATTTAACCTCTTCCAGGGCTTCTGTTATGTTAGTTACTCTTAAAGCCATGTGCTGAATACCCTCACCCCTTTTTGCCAAATATTTTGCGACGGGTCCTTCTGGGTCTGTACTTTCAAGCAATTCAATCTTGCTGTTGCCAGTTGGTATAAAGGCTACCTTAACCTTTTGCTCTTCAACCACTTCTATACCTGAAACCTCTAAGCCAAAAACCTCTTCATAGAGTTTTTTGGCTTCATCAATATTGGATACAGCTACACCAATGTGATCTATTTTGCTTATCATAAAAAACCTCCTTATCAATTATAATTGAACATTATTCTTAATAAACTCAATCACCCTGGAGGTAGGTGTCCCTGGTGTAAAAACTTCTTTAACCCCAGTTTTTTTAAGATCAGTAATATCTTCTGCCGGTATTACTCCGCCAAGGAGTACCATTATATCAGAGGCTTCACTTTCCTTAAGCTTTTGGACAATGGGTGGCAACAAGTGCATATGTGCTCCTGAAAGGCAGCTTATTCCTATTACCTGTACGTCCTCCTGTAAAGCTGTCTTAACTATTTGTTCTGGTGTTTGTCTAAGACCTGTATATATTACTTCCATACCAGCATCTCTTAAGGACTGGGCAATTATCTTTGCACCCCTATCGTGACCATCTAATCCAGCCTTAGCTACTAGAACTCTAATACGTTTATCCATAATCAAGTGGAACCTCCCCTATTAAAAATTGATCCTTTGTTCATATTCTCCATAAACCCCTCTAAGAACTCCGCATATTTCACCCAAAGTTGCATAATCCTTTACAGCTTCTAAAATATAAGGCATTAGGTTATCTGTACCCTTGGCTGCTTCTTTTAGTCTTTCTAAACAAGCAGTAACCTTTTGAGAATCTCTGTTTGATTTAACACCCTGCAGCTTTTGTAATTGTCTCTGGGCAATTTCTGGATCTAATTTTTGCAAGTCAGTTGGAGGTTTTTCATCAATTACGTACTTGTTAACTCCAATTACTACCTTTTCATTACTTTCAACAGACCTTTGATATTTATAGGCATTATCCTGTATTTCCCTTTGAATAAAGCCTTCTTCAATTGCTTTAGGAGATCCACCTAACTCATCAATTTTTTTAATATATTCCATAGCCTGTTCTTCAATTTCATTTGTGAGTTTTTCAATAAAATAAGAACCGGCAAGGGGATCAACACTGTCTGCAACCCCTATTTCTTCTGCAATAACCTGTTGTGTTCTAAGAGCGATAAGAACTGAATGTTCATTAGGTAGTGCCAGGGCTTCATCTTTGGAATTGGTGTGCAGGGACTGTGTTCCTCCAAGAACCGCACTTAAAGCTTGATATGCAACCCTCATAATATTTACATCTGGCTGTTGGGCAGTTAAGGTGCTGCCCCCTGTCTGGGTATGAAAGCGCAGCATCATGGATTTAGGGTCCCTGGCTCCAAACCTTTCCTTCATAATTCTAGCCCAAAGTCTTCTAGCGGCCCTATATTTGCAGACCTCTTCAAAGAAGTTTGTATGTGCATTGAAAAAGAAGGATAAGCGAGGGGCAAAATCATCTACATCTAATCCGGCCTTAACGGCAGCTTCTACATATGCTATGCCGTTTGCCAGGGTAAATGCTATCTCCTGAACCGCATTTGCTCCTGCTTCCCGTATATGATAACCGCTAATGCTGATTGTATTCCAGTTTGGTACATTTGTTGAACAGTAAGCAAAAATATCTGTGATTAGCTTCATAGATTCTTTTGGGGGGAATATATAGGTTCCCCTGGCTACATATTCCTTTAATATATCATTTTGGATTGTCCCGGATATTTGACCAGCAGAAACCCCCTGTTTTTCCGCCACTGCAATATACATGGCAAGTAAAATAGCTGCTGGAGCATTAATAGTCATAGAACAGCTCACTTTATCGAGGGGGATTCCATCAAAAAGAATTTCCATATCAGCCAGGGAGTCTATTGCTACACCAACCTTACCTATTTCACCCATGGCTAGATAATGGTCAGAGTCATAGCCTATTTGTGTGGGCAAGTCAAAAGCAACACTCAGGCCAGTTTGTCCTTGTTTCAACAAGTATTTAAACCTAGCATTTGTTTCCTCTGCAGTTCCAAAACCAGCATATTGGCGCATTGTCCAATATCTACCCCTGTACATGGTAGGTTGAACTCCCCTTGTGTAGGGATACTCACCAGGCATTCCAAGCTGATCTAAATAGTCGAAACCTTCCAAGTCAAGGGGTGTATATGTTCTTTGAATAGTAATGTTGGATTCAGTTGTGAATTTTTCCTTTCTTTCAGGCCTTTTGGACACAAATTTATGTGTTTTTTTTTCCCAATTGCCATATTGGTCAGCCAGGGCTTTTTTTCTTACATCTCCCATAAATCATAGTCCTCCTAATTCATTTCTAATTATTAATGGTACCTGGGAAGGTACGGAAGCAACAAAAACTCCTGCATTTTTCAATGCTTTGACTTTAGCTTCAAAAGTACCCATTCCCTTTTCTATAATGGCTCCTGCATGGCCCATTCTTTTGCCAGGGGGTGCACTTTTGCCAGCAAGATATGCTACAACTGGTTTGGTAATATGCCCCTTTATATATTCTGCAGCATCTTCTTCCGCTGTGCCTCCAATTTCTCCAATTAGCACAATTGCCCTGGTATCATTATCCTTTTGAAAGCTTCCTAAAATTTCAGGGAATGTCAGACCTGTTATTCTGTCGCCTCCCAGTCCAACAACCGTTGAGGTGCCTAATCCATTCTTGTATAGGTTCCCCACTATCTCATAGCTTAGAGTTCCACTTCTGCTGACAACCCCTACTGGTCCAGGTTGAAAATACTGACCAGGCATAATTCCAACCTTGGATAACCCAGAACTTACAATGCCGTAAGTGTTAGGACCTAAAACAGCAGTTCCCTTTTTTTGTGCAGCATTCATGATAATAACTGCATCCTTTAGTGGAATATGTTCCGTTATTAATACAATCATAGAAACCTGGTTATAAATGGCTTCAAGGGCAGCATCCCTGGCGTAAGAAGCAGGGACAAATATGATGCTTACATCAATGCCTCCTTGATGCTGCCTAACCATGGAAACACTATCATAGACAGATACGTCATGGATTTTAGTGCCACCCTTGCCAGGGGATACTCCACCTATAATGTTTGTTCCATAGTCTAACATCTGTTTGCAGTGAAATGACCCCTGGTGGCCAGTAATACCTTGGATAATAACTCTAGATTCTTTATTTAGCAGTATTGCCATTTCTATGCCCCCCTTACCTTTTGGACAATTGTTTTTGCAGCCAGCTCCATATCAGAATAGGCTTCAATTCCAGCATTTCTGAGTAATTCCAGGGCTTTTTCCTGATTTGTGCCTATTAGTCTTATTACTACAGGTATTTTTATTTCTAGCTCTTCTCTGACTTTTAGAAAAGCTCTAGCAACATCATCTGTTCTGGTTATTCCACCAAATATATTTATAAAAATGCCCTTTGGATTGGTAGAAAGTAATAATTCCAATGCTTTTTTCGTTTGTTCCTCATTGGCTCCCCCACCTGCATCTAAAAAGTTATTGGGGCTTCCCCCATATTCCTTTATTAAATCTAAAGTTGCCATGGTTATTCCGGCACCATTAGCCATAATGGCAATGTCACCATCTAACTGTACATATGAGAGGCCAATTTCATGGCATTTTCTTTCTATCTCATTTTTTTCATCATTAATTGGCAGGGTTTTTTGTCTAAAAAGAGCATCATCATCTATGATAATCTTTGAATCTGCAGCTATAAATCTTTCCTTTGAAAGAACTAATGGGTTAACCTCCACAAGCTCAGCATCTTTATCTATGAAAATGTCTACCAGCTTAACCAGCATTGATGAAAATGTATTTATTTGCTTACCCTTAATGCCAGTTTGAATAGCTATTTCTCTTCCTTGATACGGCTCAAGCCTGGTGTCAGGCTCAAGGTATTTTTTAATAATAAATTCTTCAGGGACTTCTTCAATATCAATTCCACCTTGAGCAGATACTAGTATGACTGGGCTTTTCATTTTGTAGTCATAAGTAATTGCAGTATAATACTCCTTTTCTATGGATAATTTCTCCTCAACAAGCAAATACTCAACACTAAATCCAAGGTAATTATTGGAAAACAAATCTTTAGCAATATTTTTTGCTTCCTCAGGGCTAGATGCAAATTGAATACCACCTGCTTTACCTCTTTTGCCAGCTAGAACTTGTATCTTTAAAACAGATTCTCCAATTTTTTTGGCTATTTCAAAAACCTCATCCGAACTTCTAGCTACATTTCCCCTGGGTACTTCCACACCAGATTCTTTAAAAATTTCCTTTCCCTGATATTCAAAAAGTTTCACGACTACACCTCCCTCAAAAATTAGGTATAATTTTTAATATGTCTGTTTAAAAGGAGTTCTAAGGAACTCCCCATAGTATTTTTTCCACTATCAGAACAGGTTAGATAGCATTCACAAAGACTAAGGCTTCCGCCAGCGTCAAAGACTTGACGCAAGCCAAATTTTGTTTTATGCATGCCAAGATTCTAAATAACGAATTTGTTCATTAGTTAAAGAATCTATATTGATACCTAAAGTACTAAGACCTAGATTGGCAACCCTTTTGTCAATATCTTCTGGTACAGGGTAAACACCTGATTCAAGTTCATCTTTCTTGCACATTACATATTGCAAGCACAAAGTCTGCAACGCAAAGGTCAAATCCATAATTTCAGCTGGATGGCCATCACCAGCTGCAAGATTAACAAGCCTGCCTTCGGCTAATAAATATACACTTTTGCCGTTATTTAGAATATATTGTTCAATGTTTGGTCTAACATCCCTTTTTTCAAAAGATACTTCTAATAAATCCTCCTTTGATATCTCAATATCAAAATGTCCAGCATTAGCTAGGATGGCACCATCATTCATCTCCAAAAAGTGTTCTTTGCGAATCACATTGCAGTTACCAGTAACAGTAATGAAAAAATCTCCAATACTAACTGCTTCTTGCATTGGCATTACCCTAAAACCATCCATATGTGCCTCTATGGCCTTTATTGGATCTACCTCTGTTATTATTACTTTAGCTCCCAAACCTTTAGCCCGCATTGCAACACCCTTTCCACACCAACCATATCCTGCTACAACCACATTTTTACCTGCAACAACCAGGTTTGTGGTGCGGTTAATCCCATCCCACACTGATTGACCTGTTCCATATCTATTATCAAACAAGTATTTGCAGTAAGCATCATTAACGGCCATCATGGGAAACTTGAGTTGATGGTCCCTACTCATTATTTTTAATCGTAAAATGCCAGTAGTAGTTTCTTCACAACCTCCAATTATTTCTTTGACCTGTTCTGGACGTTCTTTATGTAATAATGCCACAAGATCTCCGCCATCATCAATTATAAGATCTGGTCTAAAATCAAGGGCAGCATTTAGATGCATGAAATATTCTTGGTTTGTTGCACCATGCCATGCATATGCTTTAATGCCATCCTGTACAAGAGCTGCTACCACATCATCCTGGGTTGAAAGGGGATTGCTGGCTGCCACAGCTACTTCCGCACCACCTGCTTTTATAACCTGGGCCAAATAGCCTGTTTTGGCTTCCAGGTGCAAACAAATTACAACCCTATGACCTTTAAAGTATTGTTTGGCACGAAACTCATTTTCAAGCTGGTTTAAAATGGGCATATGCTTTTTTACCCAATGGAGTTTTTTGACACCTTGTGAAGCTAATTTTATGTCTTTAATCATGGATTCTTTCATCAAATTCACCTCATCTTTTTTAAAGTAGTTTTTGCCATTTCATGGAATGTAAAGCTTGCAGCAAATGCAAAATCTTCAGTATGAAGGTACTCATTTTCCCATTAAACATAAGTAATTGGCACACATGGGAAAATGAAAATAATACTTTTTTGATAATATTACATCATATAAAACCATAGGGCAATATATTGAGTGTATAATGTATTAGTATACCTATATGTTTTACATTAAATCAATTTACTGGTGTTGTTAGTGTCTGTTTTTACATTTTTTACATAAAGTTGACTAAACTATAACTACTAATATATAATAATTAAGTATAATTAAGTGCCCGTAGCTCAGCAGGATAGAGTAATGGAATCCGAGTCCAGGGGTCGCAGGTTCGAATCCTGTCGGGCACGCCATAGTTTATAATTAATAAACGACAACCCTTGAGATCTGTCGTTTTGTTGCTTAAATAAATAGTCTAGTGCTAAATCGAGTAGGAGGTGAATAAATTAATTATTCACCTCCTACTCGATTTGTTAATTTATTTGGGCCTAAATGTTAGACCTAATCCGCCAGGCCCTACATGGGAACCAATTACTGGCCCGCAACTAGAGGTTTCATATTCAACCTCAGGCCATTTTTCTTTTAAAAGCATTTCTAGTTCGCGAAGCCCTTGTTCATTATGTACCTGGATAATGCTTATCTTAATATTTCTTATGCCACCATTTTCATTGGCCATTGCTTCTACTTCTTGGATAATTCGTTGCAGGGCCTTTTTATGTGTGCGAACCTTATCAAATAATCCAACTTCACCACGTATATATAAAATTGGCTTTATTTGAAGAATGGTGCCAAGGATTGAACCGGCTTTTCCTATCCTTCCACCTTTATGCAGGTATTTTAAGTTATCTACTATGAATAAAAGCCTATTAGAGTTCTTTATAGAATTAAGTTTATTAATGATTTCCTCTCTTGAATGGCCTGATTCGGCCATTTCCGCTGCAGTTAAAACCATATCTTCCAGGGCAGCAGCAGTAGTGGCTGAATCAAAAATAGTAATATTATCTGTACCAATCTCGGAAGTTGCAGTACTTGCAGAATGAATGGTGCCACTAATTAATTCAGATATATGTATGGATATTATTTCATCATACTCATTTAAAATTTCAGTATATGCTTTGTGAAAATCACCGATTGATGGTTGTGAAGTGGTTGGAAAGCCTTTGGAGTTTTTAAGCTGGGTAAAAAATTCTTCATGGGATTTAGTATTTTCTTTAAAGTTTTCATTGTCTAATGTTACACTTAAGGGTACTACTTTTATACTATACTTTTCAATATCCTGTTCCTTCAAATATGCAGTTGAGTCAGTGACAATTTTAATTTTTGGCATGTACTTGTCCTCCCTTCTTTAGAATGTATTATATCACAGTAATAATACAAAACACCATATCTTTAATGGATATGGTGAAAGGAGGTACATAACAAATTATATGGCTGGGATGGCAGGGATTTGAACCTAGGAATCGGGTTTTCGACAGTTGGCAACTAAATAAATATTTAGCAAAGCCTCTAAACAGAGGCTTTTTTGATGTCAAATCCTAAAAAAATTTGTTGTATGTGTTGTATGTTGTTGTATGTTGTGATATAATGAGTATATGAAACTATATGTAAGCGGTGGAAGAAATAGCGTTACCAAAAAATCAACCCCGATTTTCAGCAATTTTTAAAATCGGGGCAATTTAGTTTCTTAAATAAATCCTTCACCAGCAACATCCTGAATATACTTATATTGCTTGCGGATCAGCTTTTTAAACTGGGCGTCTGACAGATTATTAAATCTGTCAGTACCTCCTTCAAGCAAATATTCTAAAATGAGATCTGCATATTCTCTGTTTTCCTGGAGCATTTTCGGATAGCGCTTTTCCACTTCATAAGGAAAA
>JAGXSK010000096.1 GCA_018333845.1 Clostridia bacterium
ACTTACACTATTCTCATCATGGATAATAAAATCTTGATAACCAGGCTCCATCTCGTTTACATTAGGCAAACTATCTACACCCCACCAGCTTTCATATTTGTCAGGGTACTCTTGAAATTTATACCATCTATAGTAGGGTGAATTCTCGGACTGATAAGCGCCCAGACCAGGGTAATTGCCATCTTTATTAAAGTATATGCTGTCACTTCCAGTATGACTAAAGACTCCATCAAGGATAATATATATACCACATTCCCTTGCCCTGGAACAGAGTTCTTTAAAAAGTTCATTAGTGCCAAACATAGAATCAACATTTTTAAAGTCTGCAGTATCATATTTATGATTACTGGATGACTCAAAAATTGGGTTTAGGTAAAGTGCAGTTATTCCAAGGTTTTTTAGATAGGGGAGTTTTTTCATTACTCCAAGGAGATTGCCTCCGAAAAAATCCCAACGAACCACATTTCCCTTTTCAATATCTCTAATATATATAGGGGTGTTTTTCCAGTGGGAGTGTATTAATGAGTTTTTCTTTGGATTTTCAATCCTGTTATCCTCATTTCCATTAAAAAAGCGATCTACAAATATTTGATACATTACAGAATCTTTTATCCAATTAGGGGTTGACAACCCCTTTTTATGTACTGTGATTTGATATGATTTAGGGGCTCTAAAATATGTTTCGCCTATACCACCTAACATGCTTTTATTATTGCCGTAATAAAAGGATTTTCCATCAATCACAACATGAAAGTAATACCACATTAGGCATGGAAAAGAAGAAGCAATCACTTCTCCTTCATATACATATTCATTGCCCCTCTCATCAGTTAAAATCAGTGGATAGTTCTGTCTCTTATTATTAACTATCAAAAGCAGTTCAACACTCTGGGGATAGCTCCTTGATTGAATCTTTAGTCTGATGTTAATTCTTGCGCCACAGGAAACTGACCCAAAAGGATACCTATAATATTCATCATAAGAGTTGTGATACATCGAATCCATTAAATTTCACCTCAAATAATGATTGGTTGTGTACTAGATTCCATATTTAGTATTTCCTAATGGCGCTGAAAAATTTGGAACTATACGATATTTTTTTTACCAATGTAGATTGGATGTTTACTATCACCAATAAGTAACTTTTCGTCAGAAATACAAACGTTTTTGTCAAGTATCACGTTTTGAATGTAAGCCTTTTCTCTGATTTCAGACCTAGGTAATAAAATGCAATTTTTTACTGTAGATTCTTTAAAGACCCTTGCACCCCTAAATAAAATACTATTTTCAACTTTTCCTTCAATAATACAACCACTTGCTATCAAAGAGTTTACAACCCTGGAGCTTTTAGTATACTTTGTGGGAGGCTCATTTTTAACCTTCGTATAAATTGGTCCTGATTTAAAGAAAAGTTCTGTCCAAATTTCAGGATTTAAGAGATCAAAATTATGTTTATAATAACTAGTTAAAGAAGTAACTTTTCCAAAGTAACCAGTATAGTGGTAGGCGCAAACATTTAGGTTTTTAAGATTTTTAATTATTCCATTCTTTGTTAAATCAGATTGACCCTTTGATACACAGGTATCAGTTATGTCCATTAATAATTCTTTTTTCATAAGATATATTTCCATGGATATCTTTTTGCTTTTCATCTTTCTTGATGGATTTACCTTGATATCAATTACCCTGTTGTTGGCATCAGTCTCTAGATATGCAGGATCTACCTGGGGATATTCACTATAGACAACTGTTACATCTGCGTTATTTTCAGCGTGAAATTTAAAAACCTTATTAAAAGTTGTATTAAAAATAGTATTGCTGCCGGCTATTAATACATAGTTCTCAGTACTTCCATGAAAGTAGTCTAGATGTTTATAAAAATACTCCAAATTTCCCAGGGGCGTACTTGAACAACTGCTGCATTCTGTTGGCAGAATAAACAGTCCGTTTCTTTTTCTGTGTAAATCCCAGTCCTTTCCTGACCTTAAATGATCTAATAAAGAACGGGATTTGTCGCCTATAAATAAACCAACATTTTGGATGCCTGAGTTAACCATATTTGACAAAATAAAATCAATTAACCGATAGCGCCCTCCATAAGGAACCGCTGCAACCACCCTGTCACTTGTTATATCCTGCAAGAATTTAAAGCTTTCTGGAACTGTTATAATACCCATTAAATCTTTCATATATGTCAACCCCCTTCTAAAGGTCACCTAACTTTTTTTGCACATTCTAATTTGGAGATATATGCCTTTTCTCCAATAACAGTAATTCCTGAACTATCAAATTCTATGGGACTATCGCTGTAACCAACAATATCCTGCCATTTGATTATAATATCATGATCTATTACAGTGTCCTCGCCAATTATTGCTTTCTCAATTAGAACATTTTTGCCAATTTTAACATTGGGCATTATGATTGAATCTTTAACCTCAGAATTATCTCCAATAATTACCCCTGTAGAAATTACTGAATAGCTTACCCTGCCATAAATTAGACATCCTTCATTAATAAGAGACTGATTAATAACAGCTTTATCTCCAATATAATGAGGTGGATAAGCTAGATTAGCCGAGTATATTTTCCACTTATTGTCATAAAGATCCAGGGATGGTTGGTCTGACAATAAATCCATATTAGCGTCCCATAAACTCTCTATAGTCCCTACGTCCTTCCAATATTTAGTGAAGGGATATGCAAAGAGTTTAAAATTTTCCTTTATCATTTTTGGAATAATGTCCTTTCCAAAATCATGGCTAGAATTTGGATCATTATCATCATTGATTAGCATGCTTTTTAGTAATTGCCAGCTGAAAATATATACTCCCATGGAAGCTAAATCATTTTTTGGAAACTTGGGTTTTTCTTCAAATTCAATTATTTGACCAGATTTCTTTGTGTTCATAATCCCAAAGCGGGGTGCATCTTCCAGGGGTACTTTTAATACTGCAATTGTTGCATCGGCATTATTTTCTTTATGAAATTCTATCATTAACGAATAATCCATTTTATAGATGTGGTCTCCTGATAATATAAGTACATATTCAGGGTCGAACATATCAATAAAGTCCCTATTCTGGTAAATTGCATTGGCAGTACCTTTATACCACTCCCTTCCTTCCTCCCTTGCATAGGGAGGCAAAAGACTGACACCGTCATTTCTTCGATCTAAATCCCATGGGGAGCCAATTCCAATGTAAGTGTTTAAAATTAAAGGTTGGTACTGGGTAAGCACACCAACACTGGTTATTCCTGAGTTTGCACAATTGCTTAAGGTAAAATCAATAATTCTATATTTTCCACCAAATGAAAGGGCTGGTTTGGCAATTTTTTTTGTCAAAATGCCAAGTCTGCTGCCCTGACCCCCAGCTAAAATCATTGATACACATTCTTTTCTTGAGTACATTTACCTCTCCCCCTTAATGGAATTTTTACTTCAACTCTCTATATCTATGTCTATGCAAGTCATAAAATTACAAAAATAATTATTACTACAGCGAAAGGTTACTCTTTTCGTTACATTCCTACGCCATTGGGGCAACGCCATGGGGACGGTTCCATCGTCTTCCCTTCGGACCTTCGTTGCACTACGGTGACGCTCGAACCGTCCCCATGGCTCCATTAATTGCTAGTTTCGCTGTAGTATTATTAATCATTGCGTTTATCTTAAATACCAACTGCCAATAAAAGGATTAATAGGTATCTATATGTATATTAGCTATAAATGCCCTTAATCCTTTAACGTATAATGTAAAAAAATAGTGTTTTCTGTGAAAAATAATAAGAACAAGGATTTTTATATAACCCTTGTTCTTATGTTTTACTTTATACACCTTACTGGTTAAAATTTCTTTTTGGAGGGTTTGGTCCGTAATATTGATAATAGTCAACTTTAATCTTTCCATTATAGAGCTTTCTTTTTTTGCTGGCTTTTTTACCAAAGAGTTTTTCAAATTCAGGATGGGAGGTTAAGATATAATATGACCAGGTGTCTAGCTGGTTAAATACTTTCCCCATTTCCCTGTATAATTTTTCCACATCGGGCAAGTCCCCTAGTCGTTCACCATAGGGTGGGTTGCAGATGATTTTACCATATTTTTTCCTGCTGCTTAAATCTGATAGATTTAGCTGTTGAAAATGAATATCTTGTTCCAGTTTAAATTTAGCTGCATTTGTTTTGGCGAGCTTAATGGACGGGCCATGAAAATCTGTACCTATTATATCTAGTTTTTGTCTTTTAATATTATCATATGCTTCCTCCCGGGCCTTTTCCCAGGCACTTCTGGATATGTTCGGCCAGTTCTCCGATACAAAACCCCTGTTAATTCCTGGTGCTATGTTTTGTCCAATTAATGCAGCCTCTATTGGAATGGTGCCAGAACCGCAAAGGGGATCTATTAAGGTAGTGTCTGGATACCATTTTGAAAGAATAACTAGGGCTGCAGCCAGAGTCTCTCTTAATGGTGCTGTACTGGTTAATTCTCGATAACCCCTCTTATGTAGACCTGGGCCGCTTGTGTCTATAGTTAAAGTAGCAACATCCTTTAATAGAGCTACTTCAATTTTATACAAGGGACCTTTTTCTTCGAACCATTGTACTTTATATTTTTTCTTCATACTTTCTACAACGGCCTTTTTTACAATAGCTTGACAATCAGATACGCTAAAAAGTGTGGATTTAACTGACTTGCCGTCCACTGGAAAATGGGCATTAGCAGGTATAATCTCAGGCCATGGGAGTGCTTTAGTTTTTTCAAATAATTCATCAAAGGTAGTTGCTTGAAATTCCCCTACCT
>JAGXSK010000097.1 GCA_018333845.1 Clostridia bacterium
CGGCTCCTCCACTTTGCTAATGACTAACGGATCAAGGCTTTGAGACTCACCAACAGTTTCTCCCAAGGTTTTACCAGTAATTGTCAAGCAGTCTAAATCAAGCAGGCCAGGCTTGCGGGATAGTTCTCCCAAAACTGCACTGATGCCACCAGCACGGTCCACATCCTCGATGTGCAGATTGGATGCGGGAGATATCTTGCATAGGGTGGGCGTACGGCTGGATATCAGGTTGACGCGTTCAAGGGGGTAGTTTATTCCCGCTTCCTGGGCGACAGCCAGCAAATGCAAGACGGTGTTGGTAGAGCCTCCCATGGCCACGTCTAGGGTGAAGGCGTTATCAATTGCTTCCTGGGTGACGATGTCCCTTGGGCGAAGATCACCTTTAATAAGCTCCATAATTTGGTGTCCGGCCCACTTTTTCAACATACTCCTTCTATGATCAACGGCTAAAATAGTTCCGTTACCAGGAAAAGCCAATCCCAAAGCCTCACAGAGGCAGTTCATGGAATTAGCTGTAAACATGCCAGCACAACTTCCGTAACCGGGACAAGCATTCTGTTCCAGTTCCAACAATTCGTCTGCACCGATCTTGCCCGCGAAAAACGCACCGATTCCTTCAAAGACAGAAATCAGATCTATGGAACGGCCATCCTTGGTTTGACCGGCTTTCATCGGGCCGCCAGAGATAAAAATGGTGGGAATATTGAGCCTTACTGCCGCCATTAACATACCAGGTACTATTTTGTCACAGTTGGGGATACATATTAGGCCGTCAAACTGATGGCCTTTGACCATTGTTTCCACACTGTCGGCAACCAGTTCTCGGGAAGGAAGACTGTAACGCATGCCAGGTTGATTCATGGCAATGCCGTCGCACAAGGCCAGGGTGTTAAACTCAAAGGGAACACCACCCGCTTCCCAAACCGCTTCTTTGATTTCCTTAACAAATTCGTTCAGATGGGCATGACCAGGCACAATTTCGGTAAAAGAATTGGCAATAGCCACAAAAGGTTTTTGAAAATCCGTCTCGTCTTTAATGATGCCGGTTGCCCGTAACAGGCTGCGGTGCGGGGCCCGCACTTCGCCTTTTTTGATGATTTCGCTGCGCATAAAAACCCTCCCCATAAATTGTCTTTGTGTCAAGCTGTTTGCAATTGCAAACAGCTTCTAAGCCCTATTAGCTAGGGGTTTCAAGTTTTTTGTTAAAAAACCTTGAAACCCCTAGCTAATATAATTAAGTCACTTATAATTGAGTCACTGAAACACCAAAAATCCCAAACTGCTCTAGCATTTTTTTGCTGACAAATTAGAAATAACTCAATTTATTGCAGATTCATTGCAATTTTCGTGTTATTTCTATTCATCTCTTAAAATAACATTGGTTATAGTCCAACCCCAGAATCTATACATAATTTGCAGTAGTTCCATGACCGTTACATAAACTTGTCACTTCGAACTACCCAAACATCTGCAGCGTAGACAATGCCAGCATAGTTTTTAAAAAATTTCTCGGTTACTTGATACATTATTTTATCAGCTTTCTCACTTGATACTACTATTTCGATCCTCACATTTTCTCCAAAAATACTAATCCCTCCGGAACCAGACCGTACTCCCCTGTCGCCTTCACCAGTCACACCCCTGTATACTGTATAACCTTTTATATCTAGAGACTTAATTAGCTGAATTATTTTTTCTTCTATTACTGCTTCAGTAATAATCACCACTAATCTGGCAGGGCTTTTGACCATTTACATTCAACTCCCCTTTTTCATGTTTTTAAAAAAGCACATCAATCATCTGAGCTATTTGGTAATAAAGTGGAATGCCTATTGTAACATTAAATGGAAATACCAAACCCAGCGCCAGAGCCAATGAAAGAGCCGGATTGGCGGTAGGAACAGCTGTACGCATCACCGCCGGTGCGGAAATGTATGAAGCTCCTGCTGCTAACGCAGCAAAAATTGTAGCTCCTCCAGGGCTTAGACCAATAGCCTTCGCCAGAATAATTGCAGCAATTCCTTGTATTGGAGGCAACATTAGTCCTACAATAAATACTCTTTTATCAACCTTTCGCAGATCCGACAAACGATTTCCGGCAACTAAGCCAACATCCAGCATGAATATGGCTAAAACTCCAGGAAACATCAGGTAAAATGCTGGCATGATGGTTTTTGTTCCCGCTTCACCATTGACAAATCCTATTATAAAGCATCCTAGCAACAGCAAAGGGGCTTTGGAAACTAATGTTTCGCGTACCAGGCCAGCAACTGGTGTCATCTGGGTTTTATTTGCTGCTGTTCCAATACGACTTAAAATAACGGCGGTAATAAGGGCTGCCGTATCCATAAATGGATACAATGCAGGAACAAAAGATTCATAATGTACTCCTATATTATCCAGATACACGACAGATACTGCAAGTGTCGCACTGCTTACAGCACCGTAATGCCCCGCAATAGATGCTGCATTTGCTGCATCTATTCTGGTAATCCATTTTAAAATACTGTATACAATTACAGCTATTAGTATACCCTTAAACACGGCAAGCAGCACGGGCAAAACTACATCTGAAATGCCAACTTTGTTTACAGCCACACCCGCCCTTAGGCCTATAGAGGCAAGAATAAAGACAGACAAGGCTATCCCAACTGCTTCTGGAATTTTTAGATCCGAGCGCAAAAGAGCTGCTAATACTCCAATTACAAAAAAAAGTATAGGGGGAGAAATAATTTGCCCAATTAAATCCTGAAATATCAAAAAGACACACCTCTTTAGCAAAAATAATTTATTTTCTTTTCAAGTTTTGCCCCAACTATTGATAACCTCTGAAAAAGCTGTTTCTAATGTTCATCTTGAAGGTCATTTCCTCATTTTGATGTCGCCTGGTTCAGGGAAATAGTAATTTGCCAGAACTGCCAGGCAGTTTTTAATTGCTGCTTTGTACACTCGACTGTCTTGCTATAAGGGCAGCAAATACCCCTGCTCCAAAACCATTGTCTATGTTCACCACAGCAAGGCCAGGAGAACATGTCTGGAGCATGGTCATAAGACCTGCCATGCCTTCTTTGCCCATCCCATATCCCACTGATGATGGCACGCCAATCACAGGAATATCAACGTTGCTTGACACCACAATGGGCAGTACTGCATCCATACCAGCTACCACCACTATTGCCGACACTTTTTCTTCAAGCATCTCTGTCAAAGGTCCATAAAGGCGATGAATTCCTGCCACTCCAACGTCATATGCTTTAATTACTGTACAACCCATAACCTCAGCGGTCACCACTACTTCTTCTGCTAAAGAAATGTCTGCCGTGCCTGCTGCTAACAAACCTATTTTGCCTGCCTTTGGAAAAAGATAATCCTGCCGCTTGAGTATAACCGTCCTGGCTCTTTGGTTGATGTTTAGTTCATAGCCTTCAGGCAATTTATCTTTAAGTAATGCTATATCCTCTTCTTTTGCTCTGGTTATAAGTACATAACCGTTTTCCTGCACCATGGCCAGGGCAAGCTTCTGTACATCTTCGGAACTTTTGCCCTGTGCTAAAATCGCTTCCGGCGCACCTGTCCTTTGCGCTCTATTTATATCAAGCTTAGCTACTTCTGCCACGGCTTTAATGTTTGTTACTCGCAACTTATTCTTGGCCGTGACAATATCAATCTTCCCATCCAAAAGGTCTTTTAAAATTTCTTCCACTTGGATAACCAACCCCCTTAGTATTTTTAGTTTTACTTGTTCAACATATTGGTTACTATACTCATATTGACTGTCAAGCAGCTTTCCTTTTTACTCTGCTACAAAGCTATTGCTGTTCCTCAACAAGAACCTGTTATTTTTTGCTAAAGAAATCCATTATTAAATGGACGAAAGAAGAATCTGTGCCAGCTATTCAGTCATGGAATATTGCTTTACTGGCATTGTAGCAAAAGCAGCTTTTGTTGTCCAGATAAATATAAGTTTATACAATAAAAAGTAGGCTTCATCGCAAATGAACACCTTATATTTTAGATGCAATTTCATGGCTTGCATAGAATCCCTTTTTAAAAAAATACTAATTACTAGCATTATCAAGGTTTTGAGTAGTGCAAAATAACCTAGCTTTACATGAAATTAAAAGAATAGGAGAGATTCAAAATGAAAGTTGCTTTTCCCTTGATGGGGCACTTGCATATAGGTCTAGAAGCTTGCTTTGATGTTTTAGAAACTAATTATCACATTAATAAACCAATAACAAAGAAAACCCTGGTCCTTGGAACAAAGCATTCCCCTGAATTTGCATGTCTTCCATTTAAAATAAACCTGGGAAATTTTATAGAAGCATTAGAAGAAGGTGCAGACACCTTAATCTTTGCTGGTGGCTTTGGGCCGTGCAGATTTGGTTATTATGGCCAGACACAGTTTTTAATACTAAAAAACCTTGGATATGAATTTAATTGCCTTATAGTGGAAATGGTTGAAAAAAAACAAAGGGACCTGCTTGATAAATTTAAGCTTATCAGTAATTCAAAAAATATACTTCAGGTTTTATATGCCATCCATTTTGGATACTCCAAATTAAGCCTGATTGACAGGGCAGAACAAAAAGCCCTATATTACAGGCCGAGAGAATTAACCAGAGGCACCACATGCAACATACTTGA
>JAGXSK010000098.1 GCA_018333845.1 Clostridia bacterium
CCAGCTTCATGCACATATCCAGCAATTTTCTTGTCCTGTTCTGTAACCCCTTCAAGTGCATCTATGAGTATTAGTGTTACATCGGACCTGTCTATAGCCTTTAAAGATCTAATGACGCTATATCTTTCAGTAGGATTATGAATTCTTGACCGCCTTCTCATACCTGCAGTATCAATTAGGGTATATTTTTGGCCATCATGCTCAAAAAAAATGTCAATGGCATCTCGAGTAGTTCCAGGAACACTGCTAACAATAACCCTATCTTCGCCTAGTATTTTGTTTATTAACGAGGATTTTCCTACATTAGGTTTCCCCACTACAGCTACTTTAATGTTGTCTTCCTCAAATTCCTCCTCGGGCAAGTGGGGAAGTGCTGCCATGCTCTCATCTAATAGGTCACCTATGTTAATTTTATGTTCAGCAGAAATGGCAATGGGATCTCCCAAACCCAAGGTATAAAACTCGTAACTTTCAAAAGTGGAAAAATTGTCTATTTTATTAACAGTCAAGATAATTGGTTTGCCTGATTTGCGGAGCATGGTGGCAATTGTATGGTCATCAGGAGTCAGGCCAATTTTACCATCAACAACAAAAATTATTAAATCAGCTTCATCAATGGCGACCTGTACCTGCATTTTAACCAGACTGCTAATAGAATTAATCTCATCTTCAAACTCCAGTCCACCTGTATCTATCAGTGTAAAGTGTCTGTTAAGCCAGGTGCCTTCTCTATACATTCTGTCCCTGGTAACACCTGGCATATCATCTACAATAGCTACTCTTCCACCAGTTATTCTATTAAATAAGGTTGATTTGCCAACATTTGGCCTGCCTACAATTGCTATTACTGGTTTAGACATGGCTATTCACCTCCTGTTAATGCTTTTGCAAGCATGCTTCCTGAATTAGGTATGATTTGTATTTTTATATCAAGTTTTTCCTCTAACTCACTTACTGTTATGTTATCTAAAAATATATCTTGATCCTTCTTTAGTAAAACATCAGATATTAATAATATACAATTGTTCAGGGGAACATCCTTTAAACCTTTAATAATGTCACTGCCTGTTAAAAGGCCCGTCACTGTAACTGGATATCCAAAAAAACTATTCTTAATGTGTATTATCTTTACACTATTTACTGGAAAATAGTCCTTGACCAGTTTGCTGAGCATAGGAAAAGCAGCCTCTCCAGTCACTATAACATGGGTTTTGTCCCTGATAATATTGTACTGTACCTTTTCTTCAATATAATCCCTAAAATCATTTACAAAACTTCTTATAAGGCCGACTCCATTTTCTAATTGGGGATAGCCTTCATATTCATTTTCATCAGGTATTTCTACCCTGGCTTCTAGAAAAAATTCGTCTGAGGCAAAAACAAACCTTGAATTAAACTTTTTTAAGAACTCACTTTGCCAGTGTTTTATCCGGTCTATGACTAATTTGCTTTCCTGGGCACTAAACTTTCTAAGGTATTCATTTGCATGATAATTATATTGAGTTAGACCAACTGGAACTACTGCAAGAGACGAAACCCAGGGCCATAATTTGGCCAGGTCATTGATAGTACGATCTAGTTCATGTCCGTCATTTAAGCCAGGACACAATACAATCTGGGTATGCATTGTAATGCCATGTTCCGCCAGGTACTTTAGTTTTTCATAAAGATCTGCTGACTTCTTATTGCCCAGCATCTTCATCCTTAACTCAGGGTTAGTTGAATGTACAGAAATATATAAGGGCGCAAGCTTGTAATCAATTATTCTTTTTAAGTCGTGACCATGGACATTTGTTAGAGTGATATAATTACCATGTAAAAAAGAGTGTCTATAATCATCGTCCTTTACATAAAGGCTTTTACGCATTCCCCTTGGCAAGCCATCTAGAAAGCAAAAGATACAGTTGTTTTGGCATTTGCGCAATCCGTCAAAACATTCTTCACTAAATTCAATACCCAGGGGCTCATGAAAATCCTTTTCAATCTCTATTTCCCAAATCTGGTTATTTACCTTTTCAATTTCTAGTACTAAATAGTCATTCTCTGTTAATAAATAGTAATCAAGAACATCTCTTAGTGGCTTTCCATTTATTTTTTTAAGCCTATCTCCAATTTGAATATTGATTTCTTCCGCAATGGAATTAGGCTTAACATCTTGAATTAAAGCATTATATGCCTTTTTTTGACCCATATTCCCACCCCTATTCTACGCACTTAATTATCCGCTAACTATGGGCAGTAGTCAAGAAGCAGGAGGAATAATTTTCAAATCCCTTGATTACAAGTTGTCTGGCAAGGCCTTTAAATCTAGTATGCAAGGATAAAAAAATCCCTAGCTTTATCCAGGGATTGCTGCATGCATCAGCATCTATCATTTGTATATCCTTAGGATGCTTACCTTTTAATTTTAAGAAGCTTTCAATTAACTTTCTCATTATTTCTTTTTCCTTTGGTATGCCTATTGTATAAATATCGTTGTTATCCTTGTCAATTCCAATAAATAAGGGCTCCTCCTGTATTGATGTTCCTCCAAAATATTTTAACCGAGTTAAATCTTGACTCTTATAACGTTTTTTTAATGAAATATTACCTAAATGTAAATTTGCCATAAAAATTGAGGTGTGTCGTCCTGTAGAACAATAATAAATTATTTTCATATTTCCTCCAGATCATAGTCAATTTTGCATTTTATTTTTTACCTCTTCCACAATTTTAACAAAATTATTAAAAGCATTCACAGTCCCCTTTAAAACTATGGGCCTACCTAGCCAAACTAATCTAAGTTTCCGTGATAAAAATCCCCCTATACGCATTAGACTGTTAACACCCTTCAATGTATCCACAAAAATCACGTCATCCATTGGGATATCAGTTATTCTAGCAATTCCATACAAAGATTTTTCCATTTTGGTGCCCAGGCTGCGGCAGCCACAAATATAGATCTGGTTGCCCATTTCATCTTTGCCCATCAACTTAAATTTTCCATGATCCTTATCTGTCTGTTTATCAAAAAATGGAACCATCATAAGTGCATCTGGAGTGGGTTTTTTGTCAGCTGCCAAATAGCCTAGATGAATTGCAGCTGCTGTTACAGATGAATGTGAGCCCCCATAACAATGATAAACTATCTTCATAGTTTCACCTGATTTCTGATTTATTGTCTATATAAAAGATAAACACCATTTTCCAAGTCATGAACCATTGCTTTAAAAATTCTGCTCATGAGTAAAGACAACCTTTCCAATTCCTCTTCATCCCTTGCCACAAACACTGGAACGCCACCTCCCCTTACCAAATCCAGGTTTGTTGTAACAACAGCTATCAAAACACCTGTAACCATAAGATTTACCTCCTTCTTTCCAGGGAAAAAGACCAAAATATAATAGCAAGCATCAATCAGAAGCATATCTACCAGCATCAGTAGATAGAATGTTTCTTCTGGAACTCTCTAGAACAGGTGACATCTCAACTGCTTTAATTAAAGCTTTTATATCAGGTTCATTGGGTAGTATAAATAAGCCTATGACACCAGTATCAATGTTTTTTCTAGCTAGTGGAGTCCACTCTTGCTCGCCTATTTCAGCTTTGGTGCCAACTACAGTTGCAGCAATGTGCACAATTGCCTGCCTTTGCCCTGGATTATGTAGTGTGGCCCTTGCATTATCATTCTTTGGTTTTATTACTACAGCCAGGCCCTCCTTTAAAATTTTTTCTTTTGAAGCTTTTAAACCAAGATTCATTATTACAATGTCATCGACCATTAAAAGAGAGCCATCAAAATGGAGCCTGGCGGGCTTGACTTCTGAAATGTCTCGAATTATTTGTCCCTGCTTTAACCTGGTTGCAAGGCAGATTAATAATAAGCCTGCTGCCAAACCAGCCATCCAGTTGGTAAAAAATATTGCAGCACTTGTACCAAAGGAGATAATCATGACCAGGTAGTTGCGGGCTTCAAAAACCTTGGCTATACCTTCAATATAATCATTGCCTCTTCTAATTATTTCGCCATCCTCTAATTTTGCCAGGGATTCTCTTTCCATGTTTCTAATTTCTCTAAATTGCTGCGCTGCAAGGGCTAAAAAGGTTACAGCTGTAAACTCCTTTTCTGCCAGGGCAGGAATAGCTACTGCGCCCAGGGCAGCTGCTATAAATCCCAAAGATATATGGGTTAAATAACCGTGGGGATAACCAGGATACTGTCTGTAGTCAGTCCTTAATAAAATGATTCTTCCCAATGTACCAAAAATTACGGAAAGGAGTACCATTATACCGTATTCTTCCATGGAAATCCCCCATTTCTCAAATACTTATTCTTCTTTGTTATTATTACCTTTTCTGCTCTTTTTTTTAAAACCAATATAGTTGGCCCACTCTTTCGTGACAAACTGTTTAGCCTTATTAACGGCACCCTCCCAGCTGCCTGTACTAATCACCAGGAATCCTCCTACTCCTATTACAGTTAGAACCAGTATCCAAAAGACAGTCCTCCAATCACTTCCTTGATCTGGTGGTCCCGGGACACCTGGGGTTACTCCCATTACCGCAGGCATTATTTCTGCAAATAGTTTTGCACCTGCTTTTGCCTCCTCTTTCGTGTTTGTGTAAGTACCAACCTCTATCAATATAGCTCTTGGGGTTAAATCTTGATTGTAGTTTCCCTGGGCCATAAAAATTTCCCTAACTATCCCTGGATGGATTTCATTTCCTGCAGCCTTTATATGTTTTGCAAAGTCCAGGTTGCTTTCCATATTTTGATTTTGTCTTCCCACAACCAGGCGTATCTGGGTTGCATGCATACCAGAAATCTTTTCTCTATAAAACTCGGGATCAGGAATTCCGTCTCTGTGGACATCAATTAATACAGATGGACCCTGCTTTAGAAGCTCTACTGCAGTTCTCCTTGATCTGTTATATGCCTGGGCATCACGGGGCTCATGTGCCCTTAAATCATGAATAACTGTAAATCCTTGCTCTTCTAAAGCCTGGGTAAAAACTTCACCTACATCAAATATCCCGCCTGACCCAGGTATGCTTTCTGTACCATCAGAAGGAACATAGGATTCATCACTATGAGTATGGTAGATTGCAATTACATTATTTCCT
>JAGXSK010000099.1 GCA_018333845.1 Clostridia bacterium
GTTTCCATTTCAAACAATGAATAATACTCTTTTACCAGCTTTCTTTCCGGTTCTATGGTGCTTAACAATACGCCAATTCCCTTGACTTCTGCTTTAAATTCCTTCATTAAGTCCAAACACCCGCCAATGGTGCCCCCACCCCTCATAAAGTCGTCAATAATTAATACTGATGAATTCTCCTTCATTGCCCTTCTAGGTAAAGACATGGTCTGGATTCTATTGGTAGAACCTGATACATAATTAATATTTACAGAAGTCCCTTCTGTTACCCTGCTGTGATCCCTGATTATTACCAGGGGCACCCTAAAAACCTGGGCAGTCATAAGGGCAAGGGGTATTCCCTTGGTTTCCACGGTAACTATATAATCAGGATTTGTCTCCTTATATTTTGCAGCAAAAATTCTCCCAATCATCTGGGAATGGCAAGGATCAAATATAATATCACTGGTGTACAAAAATCCTCCAGGCATGATCCTTTCATAATCATTTAACAAAGCAGCCACCTGTTCCAGGTATTGTATTATTGCACCTTCCTCTATCCATGGATAATATTTGATACCCCCTGCAGCACCAGTTATTGTTACCACTTCCCCCTTTTGCTCCCTTTCCAGGGTCTCCTTGACAAAGGTAATATCCTCGCTAATGGTAGATTTGGCAACCTTAAAGATATTTTCGAAATAGTTTAATGTAAATAGCTTTCCAGGATTATCAAATAGAATTTTGCTTATAATTAACAGCCGTTCTGCCCTCTGAAGCTTATTCATAAGTACACCTTGGCCCTTTCAATTACACTTTTTACAAGTTGGAGGTCGCTTGGCTTATCCACATCAATACCAATCTCTGGATATGGGCTAATTACTGCCCTGCCTTTCACGCCTAATAGGTTTGAAAACTTTTCCTCCGCTTCCTGTAAGGTTAGTCTTCTAGTAACCAGCTTTAAAATGAATCTCCAGCCTATCAAGCTGCTAAGTGCCAGGGGACTTTTTCTAAGCTTGACAAGCCTTTTTCCCTTTTCAGCACATTTATGTACTATGTTTGGATTAACTAGAAAGGCATTCCCGCCTGTATAGGTTCCGTCTTTTATGGTCACATATGTCCTTTTAATTCCTGGGTACTTGGCTTCATTTGCCTCCCTTGGTACTATAGGATAGTAGATATCAACACTTGTATCCTGGCAGGCTTCCAGAAATCCAGAGATGGCCGTTGGGTTTATCAACGGTATGTCTGCTGTCAGAATCAAAAGTCTCCCCTGTGGTTTAAGCAGTTCCAAACCATTAATAACACTATCAATGGCACTTTTTCCTTCTTCAGCAATAATAAGTTTTTCTTTATGGGCAAAAATGTTTTGCAGCTCATTAGGTCCCACTACAGCAATTTTATTGATACCTGGTGTACGTTCCAGGGCCTCCACCACATATTCTACCATGACCTTGTCCCCAATTGGGATCAAGGCCTCTTTAGCCACTTCACTGCATTTTTGCAGTTTGTCTGAATTATATCCTCCTGCTATCACAAGGGCATCTACCTGCATAATTAAGCTCCTTTCAGCAACCCAAATAAATTAAACCTACAGCTTTTTATATCTCATCCTTAAATGGGAAATAGGACTTTTCTTTAAAGGCTTCTAATATGCTATTCTCAGCATTTTCTATATGCTCTTTAGCTACCTTCTGTGCCAGGGCAACATTTCTAGTGGAAATGGCATCCACCAGCTCCTGATGTTCCCTTAGAGTATCTTTAAGCCTTCCTGGTGATGCTAGAGATGCAGTTCTATATCTTTGAATCTGCTCTCTTAAGTTATTTAAAATCTGAACCAATCTATCATTTCTGCTGGCATCATAAATAATTTCATGAAAATCTGTATCAAAATGGATTATGTTGTCTAAATCTGAATTGTCTACTGCATTTTTAACTTCAACTAACTTTCTTTCCAGCTTTTCCATTTGGTCATCAGCAATTCTTTGGGCTGCAAGGCCTGCCGCCAGTGCCTCCATGGCAGCCCTTACCTCAAAGACCTGGGCAATATCCTTTAGGGAAATATCTGATACATAAGCACCTTTACGTGGTATCATAATTATAAAGCCTTCGATTTCCAGTTTTCTGATAGCCTCTCTCACAGGTGTTCTGCTTACACCTAATTCCTCTGCAACCTGCTGCTCCATTAACCTTTCCCCGGGTTTTAACTTACCATTAACAATAGCGTCCTTAAGAGCTTCTAAAACAATCTCTCTAAGGGGCTTATAATTTTCAAGCTGTACAGGCGAAAACCTTTTTTCCATATCTTCACACCCCTTCATCCAATAGTTTTACACAAATATACCTGCGTATAAACCTTCTTAAAATATTTTAACATGCTCTGAGCTTTATGGCTGCAGGAGCATATTGCAAAAACTGTAGGACCACTGCCGCACATGAGAGCTCCATCTGCTCCCATTGCAAGCATTTTGTTTTTGATTTCTAAGACTTCTTTAACCATTGAACTTGTAATAGGCTCTAAAACATTACCCATGGAACTAACCAGGCCTGCCAAGTCACCACTTTCTATGGACTGTACAGCCTTTTCTATATCTGGCCTTGATCTTAAATTCTCAACATTAACCCTGTTATATACATCTTTAGTGCTAACACCTACATCAGGTTTAACCAGCAAAATGCTATATTCTTTCATTGGCTGGAGTATGCTTAGCCTATCTCCAATGCCTGCAGCAAGCACAGTACCTCCCACCACACAAAAGGGGACATCAGCTCCAAGACCTTTGCCTATATGCACCAATTGGGCTATTGTTAAATCCAGTCCATATAAGATATTAAGCCCGTGTAAAACAGCAGCAGCATTTGAGCTTCCACCGGCTAGACCGGCAGCCATGGGAATATTTTTTGCAATTCTTATCCTTGCTCCCCCCTTAATACCGGTCCTTTCAAAAATAGCCTTTGCTGCTTTATATGCCAGGTTCCCTTCATCAAGGGGCAATTCAGGGTGGTCACTTTCTATTTGTATGTTCTTGCTGATTTGTATTTCAACCTGATCAAATAAATCTACAGACTGCATAATGGTTCTAAGATTATGATAACCGTCCGCCCGCTTGTTAACAATATCCAGGCATAAATTTATTTTTGCATATGATTTTAATTTAATTTCATTCACACTAATATATTCCCCTTTAAAGACAGTTTAATATTTTGTCTGTATTTTGTATTCCCTATAAAGATACTTGTTTAAATTTAAAAATCCTTTTTAAAACAGAAAAAAAGGCTTAAATATATTAAGCCCTTCACTCCCTTTATGGTGATTTCAGGGAATAACTCCCATTATAGTTTTTGCCTGGAAGGCAATACTTATTCTAATTATATGCTATATTGGCAATTTTATCTTTTCCCCTGATTCTATATCTCCCTCAATGGACAGTTTATTTATTTTTGCAAGATCCTCAGAGGAAACTCCATGTTCTTTAGCAAAAACACGCAGGGGCTTTCTTTCTCGAACAATGATGTCAAACACTATAATTTGTGCAACTATAACCACCTCAATTAACCTGGGGATACTGGGATTAAATCTAAAATCCACAAATTCCACTTCCACATCAACAAAAACCCTATGCCCTGGCAGTAGTCCGGGCACAGGCACAAAGTGAGTAAAGGGTATCTCTGCATCTAATGCAAATACTCGCCTATCGGGCTCTGCCACATATAATATGTTTACCAGAAACTTCCCGGATATAATTATTTTGCCTTTAATGGCTTCCTTTCTAAATATTATTACCTTATCAACCTTTACTTCGGCTACTTTAATAGCAGGCGGAAGGTTCTTTGGTATGTGTACTGTTTGCTGTACAAGGAACTGGCTTTTTGCTTCAAAAAAGTCTTTTACTATAATTATAACACCTGTTTTACTAATAACTATAACTTCAATATAACCGTCTTTTTCCACATCTCCTCTAGCAAAACTGACAACATAGACCTCCATATCTATCTGTTTCACAAGAATGTAATCCCTTCCACGCAGCTTATATACATGCACCTGTGACCCAACAGCAACAAATATTTCTGGCCTTCCATCCTTATCCCAGTCTGCAACCTCCACGTCTTCGACTACACCAGAAAATCCATGGCTCAACCATTTTCTTGCTAAGATCTGTCCTGATACTCCAAGGACAAGTAATCTTCTTCTATTAGATGTTGATATGATTATCTCATCCATGAAGTCATTGTCTACATCCTTTACTCCCAGCAGCACATCTCCTTTCATGCCAATGGTTTCTTCTATAACTATTTCAAGCTGGCCATTGGCTAATATAAGTATGATTAACTTGTCGCCACCTGATCCAATCACATGCTCAAAGGTTACCAGTTGTTTTTGATGGTGCCTGATAACACTGCCAATTCTAACCTGCAGGGGCGTCCTTGAAACCCTTTCAGCTATTAATATTAGGGAACCCCCTTGGATTTTATAAATTAGAATTTTTGTACGCCCTGCCACTATAACTATCTCATCAATCATATCCCCTGTTAAGTCCCCAATGGTAATATCTGTGATTTCAACTTCCATGGCTGGAGAAATGTGGATTCTTTGAAACCTGCCACCTTTCCACTTAAAAACAACAAAGGAATTCCCAGATGCAATTATTACTTCTTTTTTACCATCTCCATCCACATCCCCCACTACAGCCTTGGTAATTCGTCTCCCAAGATTTAGTGCAGATACCCTTCTGAAAACCCTTCCATCATATCTGAATATATATATACTTCCCGTTGGATGGACTGCAACAACTTCATCCTGTCCAAAGCCTGTAAAATCGCCCACGAAAATCTCCAGATTAACAGGCAAATTATATCCCGTCCAGACATAACCATAGTCCTGTATGTCTTCAGTCATTTTCACTCACCCCTTTTCCATAGTATATGTAACATAACCAGCTAAAGTTAAAGAACCAATGTGTAAGTTTGAACTTTGGTTTAACGTAAAATTTTCCATAGAAAGTGCGGGAAAAAAGGGTATTTAAAAGAAAAAGCGAAAGATATAAAAAGCGCAGATATGATTGTGAAGGGGGCAGTTTAATGTCAGAAGGCTCAAATTTCTTGGTTAGAAATACAATGGAGATTCTGGTGTGGCAAATGGTTGACGATGTTATGAGAAAGTTTCCAGAGGTGTGCAGTTGTGAAGGATGCAGAAGTGACATAGTTGCCCTTGCTCTAAATCAGCTCCCTCCCAAATATGTGGCTACTGAGATAGGAGAGGTTTACAGCAAAAGTAATATCCTGGAAAGTCAATACAGGGCTGACATAATCGGAGCCATGACAAAGGCCATAGTTAAGGTAACTGAATCCCCAAGGTGTAAAAGGGGATAAGAGAATAAAGAATGTAAAGGAGGGTAAGAACCAATGGTTCTTACCCTCCTTTACCTGTAGTGCTTTTTCCACAGGTATGCATATCTTCTGGCAAGTACATTAATTTCCCTTAGCTCTTCTGGCTTTAGCTCCCTTACCACCTTTCCCGGAGTTCCTAGAACTAATGAGTTAGGCGGCACCTGCATGTTTTGGGTCACAACACTGCCGGCACCAATGATACAGTTGTCACCTACATGGGCACCATTTAAAACCACGGCATTCATGCCTATCAAGGAGTTATTTCCAATTCTGCATCCATGGACAACGGCGCCATGGCCAATGCTTGTATAGTCGCCAACTTCTACAGGATGCTTCATTCCCACGTGGAGAACAGCATTGTCCTGAACATTGGAATAGCTGCCTATGGTAATATGATTTATATCTGCCCTGATTACCACATTATACCAGACACTGCTGCCAGCCCCCAGCCTTGCCCTGCCGATGATCATGCCAGTTTCAGCTATATAGGTTTCAGGGTGTATCTCTGGTTTAAAAGCTCCGAAATCTCTAATCATTACAATTCACTCCCTAATGTCATTAATTAGTGTCATTTAGCAGAAATCTGCTAATTTCTGAAAGATAGTTGGATATGGATACATCTGGCAATGAATTTAAAAAATACT
>JAGXSK010000100.1 GCA_018333845.1 Clostridia bacterium
GGGGCAATAAAAATTGCTAATGATATTCAAAGTCATATAGACCAAAGAACTACCACATCAGTAGAAAGAGCAGTTTTACGGCTCTTTGGCATAGATGGAATTACTGAGGATGGAATTCCCCTGCCCAATGTAATCGTTGATGGAATTTTACATTCAGGGAGGCTTGGGTTAGGTGCTGGGTATTGGTTTGCAAATGGGATTTTACATTACCAGATATCACCGCAAGACCTGGCCCAGGAGATAGCTGCTGGTAAAATCAACCTGACCAGTGTGCCAGTGAAAGATGAAGGGGCCATTAGGGAGCAAATGGAGGAGCTTTCACAGCTTGGGATTTCTAGAATTGTTGAAAAGAAACTAGAAAGAGATATGCTCATGGCAAGGCTGGGGCAGGGCATTGAACCCCTGCTGTATGTAATAGTTGCCACAGGCAATATCTATGAAGATGTAAAACAGGCTCAAGCTGCTGCACGTCAAGGGGCAGATATTATTGCTGTCATCAGGACAACTGGTCAAAGTCTTTTAGACTATGTTCCCTATGGAGCTACAACTGAGGGGTTTGGAGGCACCTATGCCACCCAGGAAAACTTTAGGATTATGAGGCAGGCCCTGGATGAGGTGGGTGAAGAGGCAGGAAAATATATTAGGCTGACAAACTACTGTTCAGGCTTGTGCATGCCTGAGATGGCTGCCATGGGTGCAATGGAACGATTGGATGTTATGTTAAATGACTCCATGTATGGGATCATTTTTAGAGACATTAACATGGAGCGAACTTTTGTAGACCAGTACCTTTCCAGAATTATTAATGGCTTTGCCAATATTATCATTAACACGGGGGAGGATAATTATCTGACCACAGCTGATGCCTATGAAGCTGCACATACGGTTACAGCTTCTCAGTTTATCAATGAACAGCTGGCTCTGAAATGTGGTATGGTGCCCGAGCAGATAGCTTTAGGTCATGCATATGAGATAAATCCTGAAATGGAGAACAGCTTTGTGTATGAGTTAGCCCAGGCATTACTGGCTAGAGAGCTATTCCCCAGGTCTCCACTTAAGTACATGCCCCCAACTAAATATATGACAGGCAATATTTTCAAGGGTCATATCCAGGATTGCATGTTTAATATTGCTTCAATTATGTCAGGTCAAAGCATTCATCTTCTCGGTATGCTGACTGAAGCAATACATACTCCCCATATCAGTGATCGGTATTTAGCTGTGGAGAGTGCAAGATATGTCTTTACTGCAATGAGGGATATAGCTCAAGAAATATATTTTAAGGAAGACGGAATTATTCAAAAAAGGGCACAGCAGGTGTTGACAGATGCTGTTAGCTTTCTTGAAAAAGTTGCTGAAGTGGGCCTTATGGAGTCCATCAGCATGGGAATGTTTGCAGATATATCCCGAAACCCCAAGGGCGGCAAGGGATTCACAGGTGTAGTATATAAGGGGCCTGGATATTTTAATCCCTTTATTGATGCCATGCTCAAGGGAGGGAATTAAATGGAGGTCAATCTTACAGGGATTAAACCTTATGGTGATACCCTGGATGACGGGGCTGTTCAGCTGTCCTTTACACTGCCAATTGATTATTCTGATGAAGCTGTGGAGGCGGCCCGTCTCCTGGTCCAAAAAATGGGCTTTGATAATCCTAAGGTTGTTTTTTCCAGGGACATTGGCAGGGGTTTTTCCTATTTTATAGTTTATGGAAAAGCAAAGGAAAGTATTGATGTTACAAAGGTTAAGGTCCAAAAACTAAAGGTAAATGTTATGGATAAGGGAGAGATAGAGGCCTTTATTAAAAAGGACTTTGGCAGAAATCTTAATGTAGTTGGCGCCTGTATTGAAAGTGACGCCCATACAGTGGGCATAGACGCAATAATGAATATGAAGGGCTATAACGGGCATAAAGGTCTGGAAAGTTACAAGGGAATAAATGCATATAACCTTGGTTCTCAGGTTAGCTGTGAAGAGCTTGCTGCAAAGATTATCGAGCTAAAGGCTGATGCAGTTCTTGTATCACAAGTGGTAACTCAAAAGGACATTCATATTGCTAATTTAACAAAGTTAGTTGAAATTTTGGAAGCAGAGGGTATTAGAGATCGGGTACTTTTAGTAGTAGGAGGCCCCAGGATAGATAACAAGTTTGCACAGGAATTGGGCTATGACGCAGGATTTGGTCCTGGCACCTATGCGGAGGATGTTGCTTCATATCTAGTACAAGAATTAAAGAGGAGAGAAAGGGAGGTAATTCAAGAATGAAAAAAGGATGCCCATATGGAACCCACAGGGTAATTGAACCAAAGGGGGTATTGCCGCAGCCAGCCTGGAAGATTGATAATAATATGGACATATATGACAACGAGATTTTAATTGATGTTAGAACTTTAAATATTGATAGTGCCAGCTTCACCCAAATAAAAAAACAGGCCCAGGATAATGAGGAAAGTATAAAAGAAATGATGCTTGATATTGTGGGGAAAAGAGGCAAGCATCATAATCCGGTAACAGGTTCAGGTGGGATGCTTATTGGTACTGTAGAACAAATTGGAAGCTCCCTGGAAGGCAGAATACCCCTAAAGGTTGGGGACAAAATAGCTACCCTTGTATCCCTTTCATTAACACCATTAAGAATAGATGAAATCAAAACAGTTCATATGCACAAGGATCAGGTGGATATAAAGGGCAAGGCAATTTTATTTGAAAGCGGCATATATTCAAAGCTTCCAGAGGATATGTCTGAACCTTTAGCCCTGGCCATACTTGATGTTGCAGGTGCTCCTGCCCAGACAGCCAGGCTTGTAAAACCAGGTGATACAGTATTTATCATAGGTGCTGGCGGAAAATCAGGAATGCTTTGTGCCTATGAAGCAAAGAAGCGAGCAGGAGTTACAGGCAGAATAATTGGCATGGGTTCTGGAGCCAGCAGCTGTCAAAGAATGAAAGAGTTAGGTCATGTTGATGACATACTTCAGCTTGACGCAACAGATGCATTATCTGTATATGAAGCTGTAAAAGAATTAACAAAGGGTGACATGGCAGATATTACAATAAACTGTGTTAATATTCCCAATACAGAAATGGCTTCAATCCTTGCTACAAAAGATGGAGGTACGGTGTATTTCTTCAGCATGGCTACCAGCTTCACTGCAGCAGCTTTAGGCGCAGAAGGAGTAGGCAAGGATGTTAACATGATTGTTGGTAACGGATATACCAAAGACCATGCAGAAATTTCCCTGGCTATTGCCAGGGAAAGTCCAGATCTGTTAAATATGCTTGAGAAGCTATTTGTATAGAGTTGTATAGGGGGATCCCATAATGGACTATCAGGGAATGATAAGGGTTAGAATGAGTGATCACGATGCCCATTACGCCGGAGGATTGGTTGATGGTGCCAGGATGATGCAGCTTTTTGGCGATGTTGCTACTGAATTGTTAATATGGCTTGATGGAGATGAGGGATTATTTGTTGCCTATGACAATGTTGAGTTTTTAGGGCCAGTTTATGCAGGTGATTTTATTGAAGCCACAGGCAGAATTGTAAAAATTGGAAAAACTTCAAGAAAAATGGAGTTTGAAGCTAAAAAGGTTATTGTTGCCAAAAGAAATGGCAGGCATGAATCGGCAGCTGATGTTCTGGATGAACCTGTCCTGGTTGGCAGGGCTTCAGGAACATGTGTAGTTCCAAAGGATAAACAAAGAAAGTTGGGAGGTGAGAGATAGGATGGAAAAGCTTATCATTACTGCAGCAATTAATGGTGCAGAAGTGACCAAGGAACAGCAGCCCGGACTGCCTATTCTCCCTGATGAGGTAGGCCAGGAAGCAGCAGAGTGTGAAAAAGCAGGGGCTTCAATTATTCATCTCCATGGAAGGGATGAGGCCGGTAGGCCTACCCAGGATAGAGAGGTTTTCAGGAAGTACATTGAAGCAATTAAAGTAAAATCCAATGTTATTATTCAAACGTCTACAGGCGGAGCTGTAGGAATGGCACCAGAGGAGAGACTGCAGCCGGTATCTCTTGCACCTGAAATGGCAACCCTGACAACAGGAACAGTAAACTTTGGGGAGGAGGTTTTTTACAATGCTCCCAGGGATATTGAGAAGTTTGCTGCATATATGAAAGAAATGGGCGTAAAGCCTGAAATTGAAGTGTTTGATGTAGGCATGATAAATAATGCCATGGTTCTGGTAAAAAAGGGGTTGCTTAGTTTACCCCTTCACTTTGATTTTGTCATGGGAGTTCCAGGAGGCATTACCGGAACACCAAAGAATCTCTTGCATTTGGTAGAATCCATTCCAGAGGGATCTACCTGGTCAGTTGCTGGCATAGGCAGAGCTGAACTGCCCCTGGCTGTAATGGCAATTATTTTGGGAGGGCATGTCAGGGTAGGCTTTGAGGATAATATCTATTATTCAAAG
>JAGXSK010000101.1 GCA_018333845.1 Clostridia bacterium
TACCCCATTACCTCCAGAGAATAAGATGGACCTTCCAAATACTCTTGAATAACCCATTTTTCACCCTTGCTTTGAATATCTTTAATAAATTCTTTTAAGATAACCTCATCTGTAAACTTCCTTACCCCGTGGCTTCCACTTAGATCCGAAGGCTTTGCTATTACAGGAACCTTACAATCAGGCCAATACCTTGGTGCTGGTATGTTATTATCCGCAAATAGCTTGTCAGATTTAAGCTTGGAAGATGAAATAATGTTTGCTTCTACATCAAAGGCAACTGGAACCTTTTGACTTTCAGCTGTGCTTTTAATAATTTTTACCGCATCAATGTCTTCCAGGGCCGGAAGCACCAGGTCCTTGCCATGTATAACTTCTGCAAGGCTGCCCTTTTCATCTTTGGTTATATTTATTTCATGAAAATTGCTGCACATACCTGCAGCTGGTGCCTTTGGGTTTTTATCAACCAGGAAAACCTCCCATCCTGCTTTTTGGGCAAGATAGACAGCTTCCACTCCCTGGAGTTTACCGCCAATTATTACTACTCTCATATGACTGCACCAGATTTCTGCCATTTCATGGCTGTTTTGCTTTTTTCACTGTCTACCCAGGCTCTGTATTCTGCTGTTGTAGCTTTTCTAAGGCCCATTGCTTCAATAACAGGTGTAATTCCCTGAACGGTTCTATAACCCTCATTTATGTCTTTGCTGCATTGTGCCACCCCAGCCAGGCCAGCTTCAGGCGGAATAATAGATGTGATAACATTTGCTCCGGCATCCAATCGTTCCTGCAGACCTTCAACTCCATCAATATCAAGGGAAGCAGGTATCAGCTTGTCAGGAAACACGAGTCTTAAAATGGCAATTATTTTAATTTCTTGACCGCGTGGGGCCTGGGGCCAGGATTCCATGGTGCTTCCAGATTGTGGAACAAAGCTCATAACTCGCACCTGATTTGCTCCCAGATATCTCATACACTCCATGGAATGGGCAATATCCCCAGGAGTTTCTCCCACACCTGTTAAAATGCCCTCTTCTATTAGCAGCCCTGCAGCATTTGCCTTTAATTTGCTCTGGAATCTTTCTTCATAACTTTGTTCAAGGCGTAATATATTAAATAACTTTTCATTATGTGTTTCCTGATAACATGCGTACCAATCAGCACCAAAAGCCTGAAATTTTGTGAGATTTTCTTCTGAAGCTAGACCAGGTGAAATCATAACTGGCAGCTTGGTCTGGGACTTAATATCGGCAATTAACTCAAAGAGTGGTTTAAAGCCACTGCTATTCATATAATATTTGGGGTCCTCCCCCATGGTTAAGTCAATTAAATGTACCCCTGATTCTGTTAGGCCCATTACTGTATCCATTATTTCCCTATTTGATTTTCTATATCTTTTACTACCTTCATTGGACTTCCTGTAATAGCAAAAAGCACAATCATTACGACACCAGGTAGAAAAATAAACAAATCCATATAGAAAAATCTTATTGCCAAAATGTCTATTGCGTAATTCACGTGCTTTCTCATAAATCCTTTGAAGCTCGTCTTCTTTTTCTATGCCCAGGAGATATATTATTTCATTTTTTGATAAAAACCTGTTATTTTCCGCCTTGTCCAGTATTTGTTCCAGGCTTATTGCTGGATCAATCCTATCCACGTAGGCCACCTCTTTTAGATATGATAAAGAAAACTTGGCTTTCGCCAAGCCTTTTGGCGCCAGCGAAAGCCCTAGTTGCACCAGTAGTTCTAGCATTTTTAATGCGTAGAAATACCAGTCCCTTTGGGGCACTTATACTATCTACATTTAAAAGTTATACTTTCTGATAGTGTTATAAAAGATTCTAGCCATGACTAGAATCTTTTGCTAAACAAACTTCTTTGGCGGGGAGTCCGGGAGTCACACCCGGCTACGTAAATTTAGAGTCTACGCGATCTATGCCGATCCACCCCCCATATTTATGAAAATTGCTCTAGATAGTATATCATATTTGCACTATCCTAGACATCATACTATATTTGACATCTAATTGCTAAATCCTTTATTAATTATAAAATCCCTTAATATTTACAAAAATTAACTAATTTGCACAAAACCCATGCCATCTTCTTGGTCAAAGGATGCTTTTAAAACTACTTAAAACAAGCATCAGAAAACTTCACTATCTGAACTCTATCACCATTTTTTAATGAGGCAGCGTTTGCTTCGTCAATATCTACGTGCATCTCAAGCTTGAATTTATCACTTACCCTCACCAGCACCTCAAGGAAAACTATGACCCTCTGGTTACCAGAGGTTTTAACGTTTACCTTATCCCCGTCTTTGACTCCAAATCTTTCAGCATCAGATGGATGCATATGGATATGCCTTGAGGCTATTATAGAGCCTTCATCCAATGTTACAGAACCAGCTGGACCTACAAGGGTCAGCCCAGCTGACCCTTGTAAATCTCCAGAATCTCTGATGGGTGCTTTAATACCAAGCTTGAAACAGTCTGATAAAGAAAGTTCCACCTGGGTTTTATTTCTGGTGGGTCCAAGTACTCTCACCTTTTCTATTACGCCTTTTGGGCCAACCAGGGTAACTGTTTCTTCACATGCATACTGACCTGGCTGGGACAATTCCTTAAGGACACATAAGCTGGCACCCTTTCCAAATAAGGCCTCAAGGTCATTTTGTGACAGGTGTACATGACGGTTTGATATGCCAACAGGAATTGTATGAGTATCAAAAACTTGACATTTTATTTCATCTTTTTTTTGACTTTTTAAATACCTGTAAACAACTTCTGTAACAATTTCAATCAGCTGCTTTTCATTCATTTGTTCCACCTGCTTTTTTAAGCATGTTTCTCAGACTCTAATCTTGCAAGGACCTGCTTTACTATCTCTGAAATCTGGTCTGGACTATAAGTTTTAGTACTGCAAGTGCTTGCCTGACTTTTTTCAAAATCCACATTTACCGTTCCATAGGCAAGTTTTTTAATGTTTATCAAGTGTAATGGAGTCAGGTTGTCAGATAAACTGCTGCCACCCCAGGTACCACAACCTAATGTCATTGAGGGTGCAAGGCCTGTGGAATAACCAATACCACCCAGTGCAGAAGGTGTATTTACCAAAATTCTAAATACAGGCTTTTGAATAAACTCTCTAATAACCTCATCATTTTGAGAGTGAATTACAAAGGAATGGCCTATCCCACCCAGCTTTAACAATTCAATGCTTAATAAACAACCCTCATGCCAATCCTTGACTACATACAGTCCGAGGACTGTGGTTAATTTTTCATATGATAATGGGTATTCAGGACCATATCCTTCTAATGGAGCAATGAGAATCTTGGTTCCTGCAGGTACTTCAATACCAGCCTTGGCAGCTATAAAGTCAGGGCTTTTCCCTACAAAGGCAGGATTCATCCCTCCCTTGGGGGTCATGATAAGGCGACTCACCTTGTCCACTTCATCCCTATTTAAAAAGTAGCAGCCCTGCTTCTTTAATTCATTAATTACTTGGTCCTTAATAGGTTCATCTATTATTATTGCCTGTTCGGAAGCACAAATCATACCATTATCAAAGGTCTTGCTTGTAATAATGTCCTTCACTGCCTGCTGGATATTAGCAGTTCTTTCCACAAAGGCCGGTACATTGCCAGGCCCAACCCCAAGGGCTGGCTTTCCCGCACTATAGGCTGCCTTAACCATTGCAGAGCCACCTGTGGCTACTATAAGAGCTATGGCTTCATGGTGCATGAGTTCATTTACTGCCTGCATGCTTACCCTGGACATACAGCTGACTATACCGTCTGGAGCCCCTGCCTTTACTGCTGCTTCATTTACCACCTGAGCAGCTGCACAGCTGCACTTGATTGCAGCAGGATGTGGTGAAAAGACTATTGCATTTCCCGCTTTAATGGCACATAAAGAATTGTGTATTAATGTTGATGTAGGATTTGTTGTGGGAATAATACCAAGTATTACTCCCACGGGAACTGCTACTTCAACTACCTTGTTAACAGGATCCTCTTTAATGATGCCCGTTGTCTTTAAACCCTTTATATACTCATAGACATCCTTGCCAGCAAACAGGTTTTTTATAACTTTGTGTTCAACTACTCCATATTTTGTCTCATCCACTGCCATTTTTGCCAGCCAACTGGCATTTTCAATAGCAGCTTCCGAAATAGAAGCAAGAATCTTATTTATTTTTTCTTCTGAGAAGGCAGCTAAAACCTCCTGAGCCTCTTTAGCTTTTCTAGCAAGGTCCCTGGCTTCTTGAATTATCCTTAAGTCATAATCAATTGCCACCTTTATCCCCCTTTCTCCCCATGATGCATTTACTTATCTTTCCCTTTTTGCCTTGTTAATTTCCTTGATGAGTAATTCCTTATTTGCCACAGAAATTTGTCGTCCAGTTAAAGCGATACCTTCAACCTTTCTAGCCAGCTTTCTTAATTGGCCCACTGTTAATCTTTCTAATTCAGTATCTGCTGTCATTTCTTCAACAGTTTCTGTTTCTTTTTTAGCCTCTGTTTCATGTACAGTTTCTGCTTCTTTTATAACTTCTGCAGCATTAGTTTTTTCATGTGTTTCATTGGGCGTTTTATTGTGTTTTTTATCGGCTGTTTCCTTTTCTTCCCTTATCTCCTCTGAAACCTGCTCGCTTCTTTCAGGTATTTCAGGGGTTGGATCAGGAAGAATGGGTTCTAATTCTTCATGAGGTCTAGCAATTACATGGACGGATATTAGTTCACCTACCCGTGAGGCAGCGGCCGCACCAGCATCAGTTGCTGCCTTGACCGCTCCCACCTCACCACGCACCATTACAGTCACTAATCCGCCGCTTATTTTTTCCTTGCCAACCAAAGTAACATTTGCAGCTTTAACCATGGCATCTGCTGCCTCTATTGCTCCAACCAAACCCTTGGTTTCTATCATGCCAAGTGCTGATTGTGTCATATGCCCAACCCCTTTTAATCCTTAATATTTACTGCTCAACCCTTGGAAGGATCATTTCCACTTCGCCATGGGGCCTTGAAATTACGTGGACAGAAATGATCTTAATTTACTTCATTTTTGGTAAAATCATTTCAACATCACTGTGTGGTCTTGGGATTACGTGTACAGAAATAAGCTCTCCAACCCTTTGGGCAGCTGCAGCACCAGCATCAGTAGCAGCCTTGACAGCTCCAACATCTCCACGTACCATAACTGTTACCAACCCACCACCTACATGCTCTTTTCCTATCAATGTAACATTTGCAGCCTTTACCATGGCATCCGCCGCCTCTATTGCTCCTACTAAACCTTTTGTTTCTATCATTCCTAAAGCATTATTCATTGTAATTGCCTCCTTAGTTTTTGTTTATAATATAGAATACAGGAGTCAGGAGTCAGTAGCCAATATCCTTCTGAATTCTGTCTTCTGAATTCTGTCTTCTGAATTCTGCAGTTAAACCCAATTACTTTTCATATCCAGATAACTCAGCCCAGTTCGCTGGGTATGTTACAAAGAAAAATTTAACCTTATCAGGTGCTGAGAATGTTACTTTGGTATCTGCAGGGATAAAGAACACATCTCCTGCTGTCCCTGTGTACTTTTTCCCGTTAACGATAAATTCCAATGTTCCTTCAACTATATAATCTATTTCATCGTAGGTCAGATGCCAATCAAAGGTGGTATTTTCCATTGACATGAAGCCTGTTGCCATGTTGGGGCTTTCTTTAATACTTAAAATCTCTTTAATTTTCACATTATGGCTTGGATCACCTGTATTAAAGTTTTCTAGCACAACACTATTGCCCTTTACCAGTCTCAAACCACTGGGATCTGCTTCTTTAACCAGTTGAGGGGGTTTTGGAGATTGGTTGAGGCTTTTTATTACTTCTCCAACGATTTTTGCTATTAAAGCTGGATCCACAGACCCTGAAACATTTTGTTTGACAGTTTCTGTTATTTTTGTTGATACGCCTGCTTCATTCCTTTGATGTTTTTCAGAGATTTTTTCTGGAGGAGCACCTACAACAATTTTGATACCACGCTCACCTGCTGCATCCCTTGCTGCTGGAGTAACTATGGTGTTGGCATCAATATACATTGTCTTTTTACTGCTGCCTGCAAATTGCTTAATTTCTGAAACTGTTATTAATGTTTTCAAAAATTTCACCTCCTGTCTTTCCTTTAATCATGTCTGTTATCTGTTGTCCATTAGCCTCTTCTCTCTTCAAGGTATTTTGATAAAACAAAACTTGGCTTGCGCCAGTAGTTCTTACATTGTATATTTTACAATGTAAGGAATACCAGTTCTAGCAGGGCGCCATGCCCTTGAACTCAAGCAGAAGCTTTAGTTTTTATAGCAGCGTTTTTTTAAGGTTTTTGTGGGGTGAAGGTATAACTACCCTTTCCACAAGCATTCCCTTTTCTGATGCTGAAGCGGACCCAGCTTCAATAGATGCTTTTACAGAGCCAACATCTCCAGTGAGGGTTACAAAGGATTTTCCTCCAATGCCCATGGCAACCCTGATTTCTATTAATTCCACCTCTCCTGCCTTTGCAGCTATGTCAGCTGCTACAATGAGAGAGGCTATGGAAAATGTTTCTATTATGCCAATAGCACTAATTTCTTGTACTGATGTAGCGGCAGAAATAGCCTTTATTACCGAAGGATGTACATTTGGCAGGATAAATTCATCAACTACCGTTGTCGAGCCTGCATTTCTGCCTGCTGCTACTGCATTTTCAACTGCCGATACGTCTCCACATATGAGAACTATATATTTTCCTGGACAGATGGGTTTTGCCTCAAGGAGCTCTACTAGTGATGCTTTTATCATTGCATCAGCTGCTTCTATTCCCTTTGCTATACTTGTAAATTCCACTAAACCAATAGCCTGTATCATTACCTGTCACTTCCTTCCCCTGATGTAATGACTATGCTATCAGATATTTCTACAACAGTTCCGCTTATACTGGCATGTATATTTGCTCCTAGTGCATTATCAGGAATTTTTGCTATTAGACTGCCCCTTTGTACCCTTTGCCCCATTTTTACAACTGGGATAGATGGCGCTCCCACATGCTGGTGAAGCTTGATATACACCTTGTCAACTGTATATTCATTTTCACTTAGAGGTGCCTTTTTATCATATTGGGTAAGTCCAAGTCTGGATATTAACCTTTTTACTGGTATCTTCCTGTGGGGCTGTATATTTAAAACTGCCTGCTCTTTTGGCATTTCGGGCTTTAGGCCTTTTTTGCCCAGCTCTTTTTTCAGCATAGCATTCACCTTTCTAGGGGAAAGGTCCACAATACATGCATACTGCTCACAGACACCACACTCAGAGCAAACCATTGCCATTTTCAAGGCTTCTTCCTGTCCCTGTATGTGCTTTAATGCTCTCATGATTTTGTGGGGTTCTAATTTATGACCTAACAAATATCTTGGGCACAAGTCCGTACAAAATCTGCATTGTATACAGGCAGCATTGGATTCCCTGATGATTCTATCTATGGCTTTTTGTCGCTTTGTTATCAATGGATGGTCTTCTGGAAGCACTATTAGACCCTTTGTTGTCTTGGTAATGGGCTCAGCTAAATCCTCAACTATTTTGCCCATCATTGGCCCCCCGTCTATTACCTTCATACCCTTTAGATTCCCTGCTCCAGCCAGTGATAAAGCTGTATTAATTGGAGTTCCTATTGGCAGTTTAAGGGTAACAGGACTTGCTATTGCGCCAGTTACAGTAATATAAGTATCTACAACTGGCTGTCCTGCCAGTGCCCCTGCTACATTAATTAATGTTTCTACATTAGTTACCACACAGTCTACCTTTAAAGGTATTCCACCCTGGGGCACCAGTTTGCCTGTTGTTTCATAAACAGTAACATGTTCATCTCCAGCAGGATAGAAATCATCTAACACATTAAGTTTTATGGGTTTACCTGCAATTTCTCTTTGCAGGGTATTTATGGCCTCTTTATACTTGTCCTTTAGAGCTATTATCCCTTCTTGGGCTCCTGTTAACTCCATGACAGTTTTTAAGCCTTCAATCATCTCCTTGGCATTCCTGGCCATAAGCTGCTGATCCACCCTTAAAAGGGGCTCACACTCAGCACCATTTACCACAATGGTCCTTGCAGATGCTGATACCTTGACATGGGTAGGGAAGCCTGCTCCACCCGCTCCTACTACTCCCGCATCCTGAATCTTTTTAATAGTTTCTTCTCCCATGATTATCTCCCCGTTAGCTTTCCTTTTCTTCGTCAATGATACCTACAATCATTGCATCTATGGGTGAATTCTCAAGCCCCTGTACACGTCTAGCCGAGCTTCCTTCAGTTACCAGCACCCTTTCCCCAATACCGGCACCAATTAAATCAGCTGCCACTATTATTCTGCCATCCTCTTCCCTGGGCCTATCGTGGAGGTGAACTATCATTAATTTAACTCCTACAAGTGATTCATCTTTTCTAGTAGACCAGATACTGTTTATAACTGTTCCTATTTTCAATCTTTCACCCTCTTTCAGGACACACCGTCCTAGGTAATGGGATTCATCTCAATTTTGAAGTCTGCTTTACGTTCCAGCTATCTCCCATCTCATATTTTTTGAACTTCCAGGGCAATCCCCAGGGGAGTTACTAACAGTGGGTTATCCGGTTTAATTACAGGAATCTCCAGCTCCTTTTCTATAACCTTTTCCATCCCCTCAAAACAGCTGGTTCCTCCAACTAAATAAACAGTATTCACGTTGTGTCCTTTAAT
>JAGXSK010000102.1 GCA_018333845.1 Clostridia bacterium
ATAGTTGTCAGAAAAGCCAGGCCTAAAGTAACTGCAAGCTGGTAAAAGGCCTCACCCAGTGTAAAATACTTAAGATGTGGCTCAAAAAACATGATTCGCAGATTATAAAAAGTTTGAGCTAGCGCTTCAACAATGCTAATATTTTTATAGTCAAATGTCATAAATCCATAAACAGTTAGGACCGCCAGGCTTATCAGGGTTGCATTCATTATTAAGCTGACTTTATTTAAGGGCCTGATGTTTATCTTTTTGGAAGTATTATAATACTTGTATTTTGAGCCGGTTCCTTTAAGCACTTGCTCCATACTCATTACAAGATCACCCTCCTTACATAATTGGACATGGATTCAATAATTAAAATAGCTACGACAACTACAATTACCACCAGGCTTGCTGCACTGTAATTCATGGTCTTATAAAAAATACCAAAGCTAAATCCTATCCCTGTTCCAGTTAGCATGCCTATCAAAGTAGCACTTCTGATATTTGTTTCAATCATATAGAGTATCCAGCTAAGCATTTGTGGAAGAGACGAGGGTATTACAGCATGGGATACAATATGAAAATAATCTGCTCCAGTGGCCTGGAGTGCCTCCACAGATGAGCCGCTAACTTCATCAATTGTTTCTGTAAAAGTTCTGCATAAAAACCCAAAGGTAACAAAAAATAATGCAAAATATCCAGTTAAGGCACTTTGCCCAAAGGAAAAGAGCAAGATCATGGCCCACACTGCATCAGGTATGTTACGGGATACAGATGCAACGCCCCTGCTTACCAGGCTGAAGAAATTATTAACTTTTGTGGTATTAGAACCCAGCAAAGCAAATGCAAAGGCAGCCACGGCAGCAAGGGTTGTTGAAGCTACAGCCAATAAAATTGTTTCTCTTAACTTTATTAAAATATCTGGAAGCCTCTTCATTGCTTCAGCATCGGGATAAAAGTTAGTAACAGACCACATAACTGCTTTAAAAAAGCTGGCAAATCCCCTGGTAAGATCAAAATTTGTAACAATGATAGAGCCAATAGTAAAAGCTGCAAGGACAGAAAAAAAGAATATTTTATTCCAACGCCTCTTAACAAAAATATCTTTAATGTCTTTATCCATGACTACCTCCTACATCAAAAATCAGATCGCCTGCTTCAGACCCATAGATGTCATGAATCTGTTCACTAGTAATATTTGCTGGCAGACCATCATAGACAATATTTCCCTTTTTTATGCCAATAACACGATCAGAATAAGCCAAAGCCACATTAACCTGATGCAAGTTTACAAGGCAGGTTATGCCCATTTCTTTATTGATCTTGCGAAGGTAATCCATAATTATTTTTGCAGCATTTGGGTCCAAGGATGCTATTGGCTCGTCACACAGAAGTATCTTTGGATTTTGGATTAGAGCTCTGGCTATTCCCACTCTCTGTTTCTGGCCACCGCTTAATTGGTCACACCTTTTATAAACCTGTTCATCCAATCCCAACAGATGAATAATATTCATAGCCCATGTTTTTTCTTCTTCAGTATAATTGCCAATAATTCCACTAATAGTTGACTTGTATCCCAGTCGACCGTGCAGGACATTTTCTATGACACTTAGCCTGTTTACCAGATTGTAGTGTTGAAAAATCATGCCAATTCTTGTTCTTAAATTTCGTAATTCCTTTTTATTTAATTTGGATACGTTAATACCGTCAACCAGGATTTCCCCGCTACTGACTTCGATCATTCTATTTATACATCGAAGGAGAGTTGACTTCCCTGCCCCTGATGGGCCAATTATGGATATAAACTCTCCTTCTAGTACTGAAAAGTTAATGTCACTCAGGGCTATTGTTCCAGTATCATATTTCTTAGCAAGATTTTTTACTATTAGCAAATCCATTATTAACTCCTTACATAAATCATTAATAAAAGAAACTTTGCACCTAAATTCATGCCATGCTATTTATTTGGACAGCTCTCTGATAGGGTTAAACCATGAGTCTTCAACTGGCAGAAAACGTTCACCTTGCTTCCATAAGCCTTTAAACTGGGAGTCCTTGGGTACAAAGATCCTTTCATTTTTTGCAGTTTCTTCGTTAGTAAGTGCCTCTAATATAATTTGTATATGTTCCTGACTAAGTACTTCAGTATTGACAGCCATTGGTGCATTCAGCACCGGCGTGGAATATATTACCACAAATTCCTGTCCCCTAAGGTTAGTGAAGGGATCAACAGCATCCTGGGCTATTTTATAAGCAGCACCCGGCCTGTTATGCTCACCTGTTATGATTTCTATATAGTTGCCAACACAAACATCGCAAAAGGACGCTACATCTGCTTTATTGGTAAGCAGGTTTACAAGAGAACCCTGATGGGAGCCGCCATACAATACTTCGCTAAAAAATTTTCCTGGCCCACCTTCAAGCAAATCCTCCTGGGTTAGATTTTGCCACTCATTCTTTTTGGAGAAATAATTTGTTATCCCAGCAGCTGGTACTCTAAAACCAGATGTGGAACTGGTTGATACAAAGGAGAATCTCTTTCCTGCAATATTGTCTATGGAATAACCCTGCCCAGATTTATACATTCCTTCATTTTCTTTTTTCACAGCAAGCCATGAGTAATATACTGCATCATCAAGGGTTCCAGATGACCCACTATTTACAACCAGGGGAAGCACCTTGCTGTTTCTTTCATTTGCTTCAATATAACCAGTAGCTCCCATAAATGCTATATGGGCATTTCCATTAGCTATTGCTTCAATGGCTATAACATAGTCTGTTGTCAGTTTGTGTTCAACCTTTCTGCCAGTTGCTTTTTCAATTACACTGCCAATTTCATCCCTTGCCCCCTTTAAATCTTCTCCAGACTCATTTGGATACCATACCATGATAATAGGACCATCTTCATTTATAGCTTCTCCAGTAGCTGTACATCCAGCAACAAATAATGTGCCAATTAGCATAACTGTCATAATAACCAATAAAAACACTTTTTTCATTGATTTACCCCTTTTCTAATAAAATTTTTAAAAGCTTGTCTTGCTTCTAATCTAATGATCCAGTCTATAGTTGTCCTGTTTACAGCTAGAATTTTATAGAATACAAATTAATATTGAATTAATTTCTTTTTAAAAATTGTAAAAAAGAAGTAAAAAGAACAATACCAGTTTAACGCCTGGTATTGTTCTTTTTACTTTGAATATGAGAAGGGAGGTGGGGGACTGACATTTACACAAACCATGGGATACTCCCTTTTTTAAAACTCCCTGACCTTTTCATAAGTCCTGCTGTCCTTATACATGGTGTAGCTTCGATTATTTTCTGCAAACTGGATATCTGCAGAAGTATCTATAGTGACCCACTTGTTGTTTATATAAACCTCATTCCATGCGTGATAGCCTTGAATTTTTTCCCCATAACCCTTTACAAGCTTTGCAGGAATTCCTACACTTCTTAACATGGAAGCAAATAATGCACTAAAATCATAGCAGATTCCTTTTTTGCTTTTTAAGGTTTTATTAATATCTGGAAGATAATCATATGTCAGCTTGTCTATCTTGTCGTAATCATATTTGTAATTGCTTAGAATATACTCATATATAGCTTTTACTTTTTCCTCATCACCCTGGAGTCCTGCCGTCAATTCCCTGGCCTTCCCAATGGCTTCATCATCTTCTGCCCACTTAACTATTTGAGTAGATTGCATAAAAACATTTAATGTATTGTACATGTTTACATTTAGTGTGTCCCTGGAGACAATTCGGTACTGGTTGCCTGTAACATTTTCCAGGATGGCTACTGTGTATGCTCCATTTCCTAATTGAAGAGGAAACCTTTCAGTTCCCCTGCCAGCCAGATTGTAATGCAGGGTTGTCCCATCCTTCTGGACCATTACTTTTACTTTTATACCATTTTGGATGTTATAGCTTATGGAAAAGACTCCCTTGCTTGTTTCTGATTCATCAATGGAATAGGTGTTTGCAGACGCCATGGCTGCAGGTGCAGTTAACAATGCACATAGTACAACAAGGATAATTAATGTTATTTTTCTCATATCCCAACCCTCCAGCATTTCCAATAATATTGGACTAACCTGGCAGCTCGACCGTCATGGCCCACCCCGCATGGGCTTTAGACTCGAAAGCTTTGCGTCCCTGTCTTTCGACAGGTTTGCCTTTTTCAAGTGCTATGCTTGGAACATTAGGAAAACAAAACTAATGCTGAATTTCCAAACTAACCTGCACTTGTAATAAAAAAATCCTTATCTGGATTGTCCAAATAAGGATAAATAGTGTGTGTTCATAACTGGCTGTTAATTTGTCCTTTACTGGCAACCCGACCATCATAGCACTGCTGCTTTAGACTCGTGGCTTTGCGTCCCTGCCTTTCGGCAGGTTTGCCTTTTTCAGTTATAACTTGCACCTTTTGCAACTAACAAAAACACCTTTGCTTTGATTATTATTTTATCAAAATCTCTTTCCATTAACATGGGACCAGGGTCCCCTTTTGTTTAGGACCATGGTCCTAGTCATTCTGTTTCGCCTGGACTATGAGCCTGTGGGTTGGATTACGTATTGGTTCGCAGGTGACAATTGATAATATTTTTTCATTCCTGTCTGTACGCAGGACATGGATTTCCTCAGGCCTAACAATAACCTTATTGTAAACTGTATAATGATAGTCACCCCTGCTGGTTGACACCACAATCCTGTCATTTATCTTCACCTCATTCAGCCTGTTCAGGAGCCTTCCATGGGAGTGTCCCCTATGACCGGCTACCACTGCATTGCCATATTCACCAAAGGATGTTGTGTCCTCAAGAAAGGATATGCCAATCTTAAGGTTTGTTTCATTTAAGCCGCTGATAATTGGCAGTCTAACCTTTATAGAATCTATTATTAAAACCCCCAGCACCTCACCCTGAGGTGTCAGGGGAGTTCTCTCTTTCTCTGTTTCTTCCCCTTCTTCTATCAAAAGAAGCTCGTCTAACTGACCAAGGTCTTGAATTGCCTCCTGGTTTTCCCATTCTGACAGCAGCTTTTGCTGCCAGTACCAGGCAAAAACCTGCTCCATTACCGGATAAAGGGCAACAGCTATTCCAATTAGTATAATGAAAATTGATAATTTCTTTCTCATAGGTCATACCTCATGTTTTTATAGTAAAAAGGCTGAGATTTTAAAAGCATCCCAGCCTGATATTTGTTATTTTCTTCTTAATACCATTCCCAGCATTACTATAAAGGCTCCAGCACCAAGAAAGTATATTGGTGATAATTCTCCTGTGTCAGGCATCTCTGCCGGACCAGCGGGAATTTTATCCTCGTCAATGGTAATTAAAATATCGGGTTCGGAGGGTTCTTCTTCAACAGGGCCCAGGGGTATTGGATCATCTGGAACATCTATCGGATCATCTGGTTCATTCGGGTCAACTGGGTCATCTGGATCGTCTGGATCATCGCCACCGGGGGAGCAAGTAGTGGTAAAGGTCCAGCTGGCTTTTAAAGTTGCACCCTGATATTCATTTCCTGAGCTTCCCGGAAAAGCTACACTGAAGTCAACTATCTTTTCAGAGCCTGCCGGCATTGTACCAATCAGGATATTTCCCCTGCCTGCAGCAGCTCTAAAAAGTTCATTATTGATTACATTAGTGCCATCTGCAATGTAAAGGTTTAAGACATCAGCCAGATTACCCCCATTAAGGGTCGCTTCGCCCAGGATATTTGTTCTGATGTATAGAGTAAGAGGCACGCTGCCGGTATTTCTTAAAAAAAGACTTGAATTCTTAAGGTCTCCAGGGTTGAGGTTGCCTGTATTAACCCTCTCATCAGAAGCTTCAATTACAAGCCCGCAAAGGTTGCCCTCTATACTAATACCATTTACATTTGCACTAACTCCATGAGGAGCTATTAATGTGATGACAAAGAGTATTAAAAAGGTCAGCATCAATTTTTTAATCTTCTCTGATTTATCCATGTTTACCTCCTGAACTACTTTTTTATCCTCATATGCTTTTATCTTAATTACACAAATTTTGTGGCCACTCATGGTCTATTGCATTATTTGATGTTTGCACAGCTTCTGCTTCAAAATAGAGCTCTAAATTGCCTTCCCAGTCTTCATCAGTTACACATAGTCTCACCTTAAACTCTATTTCCTGCTGAGGTAAAACTGAACTGCAATAGTAATACCATCCATTGTTGTCTGGAACTTCAGTCCATCCATTACTGAGAACTTGAATATTATAATCCGGTTCAGCAGCATTGCTGCTGGTACTCATTTCTTCTTCACCACATGAACTTACAGCTGCATGAAGTGCTATATAAATCTGACTTCCTGAAGGCAATGGAAGTTCATAAGTATATGAGGTGCTATTAGGCTCTCTTGTATTGCCAAGTTGTCCAGGAGCACTTTTGGTTGGCGGCGTTAAACCAACATATAAATGTGTTTCAGACAGCTCCCAACCATTTATTGTGTCAATTTCCACGTAAATTTTATCAGCATCATTCCAAATATACACTGTTCCAATATTAGTGTAATTTGCCCCGTAACCAAGCTTTAAAGTAAGCGTACCTCCTTTATTAAAAATGTTATATCTTGCCTGGCTAGCTCCTTGACCAAAAAGCGGGCTGATGGCACTAACCTGCCATTTATTTACAATACTATCATCTACAGCCCAGGCAGTTTCAGATGAACAAACACCTGCATTATCCCAATTGGTGATAACTTTTGCCCTCAGCTTTGCTTGTTTAGTACCAGTGTTTTTTATTTTCCATTGGGCAGTTCTGCATTCATCAAATACACTTGCCGAATTGACTTCTTCAGCTGTCATAGATTGTATCTGAACATTTCCAAGAACAAAGGCAACCTCAGGATTCTCATCTTTATCTGTAAAATAGGCAAGAGAAGAACCGGCAATTATTAACCCTATAATGGTTATTGTTAATAAACTTATTAATAAACTCTTTTTTATCATGGATTTTCATCCTTCCTTATAGCTATTCTTGTCTTAAGGAAACACACAAGCTTTAATACTTCAATAAAGATTATACTTTTTACTTATAAACTCAATTATAAAACCTGTAATGGGAGTCCATCCTTTACCAATAATAACTTAGATTTATATAATCCCATGAGGGTTATTTTCCTTTTGAGAATTGGGATACACAGGATGCATCTGTTATTAAAGATGCATCCTGGTATTCCTCAAAGAATACTCTTAATACTTGATTCTTTTTGTTGTTATCTAATGATTATTGTGGAAGTAAATAATCATAAAGCTGCTGTAATTCTACTGGATTGCCACTGTCTCCAAGATTCCACTGATAATATGGAGCATTGTTGGAGGATTGTACTGCTTCCACTTCACCCTCAAGGGTTAATGTTGCATCTTGATACTCGTTACCCGTATCCGGTCCACTTACACATACCTTTAAACAAAGATCTGCTTTTTCTCCTGGAGCAAGAGGAACACCCACATAATAGAATGTATCCCCAAATTTAACCCAATCATCATTAGAATTGTCACATAGTTCTATGTCAATGTTGCTGATGTCTAAATTGCCACTCCAGTCAATACTGGGGGTAAATCTAAAGACCATGTTCTTGGTTCCTATGTTTTCAAATACATACTTAACTAATTCGCAATCTCCAGGATTCCAGTTGTTTTGATGGTTAGATGCTAAATCTCCGAACATTAGATCACTCTCATAAAAGAAAGTCCTCGTCCCAGTTGATGTGTCTACTCTATACCAATCAAATTCCCTGGTCACTGTTCCATAAAGCACACCATTTGCACCAAAAGCGATTTGCAAACTATTTGCATTTCCTGTATATTCTGTATAGTCCTGGGTATAGACGTTATATGAGAAAAACAATCTGTTAGAACTACCAGGTCCTGTTGTACTGCCGTATATAATCCCATCTCTCATATCCATGGATATGTCACCAAAACCAAACCTTCTAGCAGGGTTGCCAGTAAAGTTCTCGTGAGCCAGGACCACCTGGTCTATACTTCCATTTGACTGAAAGCTTACCTTGTAAAGATCATCGCTTCCTTCTCTTACAAACCAATAATAACCTAGACCAAAGGCAGCATTATATATTCTTGTATTTGCTGGAAAGAGCTTGCCTGCAGGTTTATCACCTTGACCTGTGCTGTAATCGTAGAAAAAGAGATTGCCTCTTCCATCAGCATAGTACAGGCGCTTGTTTTTCCTATCATATGCAAGGGCATTTAAAGCTGTTCTGGTCGAGTCATATAATTTAACATAGCTTACAGTATCGTTGTCATCATCAACAAAAATTTCATATAGTGTTCCCGCTTGATTCTCAGGATCTTTATATTCTATACCGAATAGGTATGAAGTATTGGCATCAATGCGTAGAGTACCAGATGTAAACTCTACTTCTCCTGAACTGGCACTATCTGTAAACCAGGCCATTGTTGCCCCACCAACCATGGCTGCAGCCAGTACTATCACTATTACTGCCATTAGTATTGCTTTTCTTGCATTCACTAGTTTCCCTCCCTTCCTGCTTACATTAGGGAGTAGGTGTGGGAAGCATTTGGGCCCCCACACCATCCCCTACTTTAAAATTACAGGGCTATGTTTATTTCCTGCACTATTTTTATACGGAAATGGTTTCTATAATTACTGCTTGGCTATTTGGGCCATTAACCAAGCGTGGTGGTTAGTACCAAAGCCTGGCTGGAAGGCATTAAGAGCGTCCAAATTCACTTGATGTGCTTCTACAGCAAATCCAAGCTCTATTGGGCTGGCTACGTCACCCTGGTAGTCATTGTCAGCAAGGTGGTGGAAACCAAACTGAACAGTTAACTTGTACTTGTAACCAGGTCTTAAAGCACCCATGTGTTCAAAGGGAGTAGTTCCCATACCATTATTGTCTATCCAGCTGCGAAGTGATACTACTGGGAATGGACCTTCAGCTGCTAGAGTATTATACCAACCTGGGTAAGCTCCAGAGCCAACGCCGTCAGTAATAAACTGATCTGCAGTCTCCCACTCAGTTGCATCAGGCCTTAAAAATTCCATTTTCATGGTTTTAATGTAGATTGCATCTAATAGAGCATCGCTTTTTGTTCCATCTAGCACAGTAGCTGTCCAGTCGCCAAACCATGCAAAGTTCTTGGTTCCATCGTTTACAATTTCTATAACAATTTCATCATAAACATCACCAGGGTTCATGTTGCCGTGCTTGGATCCTTCTTCAAGCAAACCATGAAATTCAGTTAAACCATCACTAACATCCACAATTAGTGTACCAGCTGTAAATGTAGTTTCCCCTGCAGTATCTTCGTCTGTAAACCACGCCATTGTTGCACCACCGATAAGAGCAGCCGCTAAAGCAATTACCAACATACTAACTAACATTCTACTTTTAATCATTTCTTTCCCTCCATTTTTTAGAAATTGGTTTTTAAAAATCCATCTCCTAATAATGGCGGTCAGGCTGCCATTCCATATATATAAGAAAGGCCCTATGACTTTGCGTCCCCGCCTTTCGACGGGTTTGCCTTTTTCATCGTACAAATGCCGACAATTTAAATAATCCCTTCTTTTAATCTTACTTAACTATCACATCCCTTCATATAACCCAGATATTAAATGTCATCTCACAGATGTCTAAACCTTGAATCATGTATCTTTGCTGGTCAAAGAATTTTGGGCTGTTTTACTGGTTTTTTCCTTTTCAGCCTGCGCTGCATACTTCATGAGATTTCGAAGTTCAAATATGATTAGAAGTATTCCTGGAATAATCACCAGGGTTAGCAAACCCGTCTTTGACTGACCAAAGCTCATTAAAAGTCCTATATAGGGAATAGCAAAGGTGACTCTGCCAATAATATTCTCTGCAAGCACTGGGTGAGAGTCGTTAACATCATTGGCATCTCCACGAGTAATAAAACTAAGGCTGACGCTTTCATTGTGTATTTCCATGACCCTGTGGGTGGTAATTCCAACATTATTGTTGTCTCTATAGGTTATAATGTCACCCACACCTATATTAATAGGCTCAACCATCTCTACAATGGCCAGGCTGCCAGCCTCAAAGGACGGACTCATACTGCCACCGGCAACAATATACATTTGATGCCCTGCTATTGTGGGCGGACCTCCGGAAATCTTGCTCTGCACCATTGAAAAGACCAGAAATCCCACCAGAACAAGAGAAACTACAAATATTGTATTGCCTATTATATTGAAGATTAATTTCCAAAGCTTTTTTGGTTTTTTATCTTCTTTGTTCACATCCTCGTTTTTTACCAGGTCATTTTCCTCTGCTATTTGTGTGGTACTATTTTTATCTTCCATGGAGTTCACTCCTCTTATGTCTGCTCATATGGCTCTTCTTCGCTGCCTGCACCTTCTCCGCCGTCTATGCCTTCTTCGCTGCCTGCGTCTTCTTCAATGTCTGCGCCTTCTTCAATGTCTGCGCCTTCTTCAATGTCTGTGCCTTCTCCGCTGTCTGCGCCTTCTCCACTGTCTGTGCCTTCTCCACTGTCTGCGCCTTCTCCACTGTCTATGCCTTCTCCACTGTCTGCGCCTTCTTCGCTGCCTATGCCTTCTTCGCTGCCTATGCCTTCTTCACTGTCTGCGCCTTCTCCAATGTCTGTGCCTTCTCCAATGTCTGTGCCTTCTCCAATGTCTGTGCCTTCTTCAATGTCTTCGTCTTCTCCAATGTCTGCGCCTTCTTCGCTGTCTTCATCTCTAATTACTTGATCTGGGTCTATTAACTCCCCATCCAGTT
>JAGXSK010000103.1 GCA_018333845.1 Clostridia bacterium
AACTGTTGAAAAACAAACCCCATATATGTGCTGCGAAAATCAGCTCTTCTTTCAGTAGATAGATTATAAATATCTATGCCATCTATGAAAACCTTCCCACTGGTTGGAGGATTAAGTGCCCCAAGAATTGTTAAAAGGGTGCTTTTCCCTGAACCAGATGGTCCCATGAGGGCTGCAAATTCACCATTTTCCATTGTAAGGTTAAGGTTATTTAAAGCCTTGACCTGTTCACCTCCACTTTGGTATATCTTTGTAAGATTACTGATCTCTATTAGATTTTTTATATCCCTTTTCTTCATAATGAACCTCCTAAATATGACGCAGGGCTTCTGCTGGGTCAAGCCTGGCAGCTTTGACTGCAGGGTATGCACTAGACAAAAGACTTAACACCAGGGCCATTACAATTGTAATTCCCCCGATGAAGAAGTCCCATCCTATGGCTACATCCAATCCTGCAGCACTAGAAATCAAAGCCCTGGCTGCAAGGTTGCCTGCTATATAACCTAAAATACCGCCAAACATGCCCAGTATTAGAGCTTCGGTTAAAAATATTTCAATAATACTTCTTTGTCTAAAACCAATTGCACGAAAGATTCCTATTTCCTTTGTTCTTTCTTTGACTGAACTAATGACCGTTACTAGTATTAAAAGAGAACCTATTGAGAAAACAACGAAAGCAACTGCAGCAGAAAATTTATTGAATCTGTCCACAACCTCAGCTCGAGCCTTTACTGCTTCACCTAAAGCAGTAGCCTTGGCATGGGGCAGGGCATTATTTATATCCATGACTATTTCTTCAATTGGACATGTGGTACAGTAAGCAGCCACTTCAATCAAGGACAAGCTGTCTTCTAAATCTGCCAACCTTTGCACTGCCAGCAATTGCATAAATATTAATCCATCTTCCTCACTTCCCTGGGGATGGAGTACAGCAGCAGCATTAAAAATCTCTCCTTCAATCTCAATGACATCCCCTGGTTTGATGCCAAGGATAATTGCTGCATCAGACCCCAGCAAAACGTCCTGTACCCCCTTGGGTCTTTCACCTTCCATGGTCCACCAGGGCTTTAAAGCTAGCTCCTGGGGGAAATCCACACCCATAACAACAGCCTTTTCCCCCTGGATTGTCAAGGAGGTTAAAAGCTTTGGAGCTACTGTAGCTATATTGTTACTATTAGGAATAGTATTTATGGATATAATATCATCATTAGCTAAAAACTGCTTGCCCTGGGCTCCACTAACTCTAACCCCACCATAGGATAGGTTCATGTCCTTGGAATCAGGTATTACCATTATATTGGCACCTATTTCATCAAACCTATCTGCTAGTTCTACATTTAAAGTGGCCGTGGATGTATAGAGTGTAACAATGGTTCCTACAGCAAGGATAATTCCCAACAACATAAAGAGTGCTTTAATTGGGCGGCGTTTTAAATTTTTCAATGCGATGGTATCAACCCTCATCCAGCTATCACCTCGCTGTGCTTAAATCCCTTGGTGTCCATGACCTTATGTCCTGCTCCTTAATAATAATGTTTCCATCTACTACTTCATAGTCTATCTCTTCAGGGGGATAATCCATACATCCACCCATGATTCCCTTCATTGTAGCCAGTTCCCACCTGGTATTACAACTGTCACATATCAGTTGGTCACCATTTATATGGAAGCTTTGAGAACGACAAGGTTCACAAAAGGAAATGGCAGCAACTAATCTTCCTGATGGATTAATATATGACATTAGTGGCAGACGGAAGCCATCCTTGTTATATTCAGTGTATATGAAGCCGTTGTCACTTACATGCTCTAGAGGGATAATGGCCTTTCCATCTTCCACCATGAGTTCTATATTGGTTTGGGTTACTACCTTACCAGTATAATCCACACTTTGTTCAAAGGTGTAGTTTCCGCCTTCCCATCTAACTTCACTTGGGGTCTCTCCAGTCATCTTGATATAAGCACCTGCAGCAGCAAATATTACAAGAAAAACAAGTACTCCTGTGAAAACCCTGTTTCCCCCTATTTTTTTATTTTGCTTTTCCATAAATTCTTTTTTCTTCTGGGACATGTTAACTCCTCCATCTCCTTGTTTTTACTCCATATTAAAGTCTTATTAAAAATAATAACAAATAATTGTGATATTTTTGTGTACTTTTATAAAAAACTTGTAATAGACAAACACCAATAAATAGCCCAGGAATATAATACTATCAGCTTAACGGCATTAGACGTGGTTAACTTTTTTATTCGCATCTATATACTTATCATTTGAAGGGAGGAATTAATGTTGGATCAGGAGGCTATTATCAAGGTCAATAATTTGTCCGTTTCATACAATGGCAAAATCGCCTTTTCAGGTATCTCCTTTGCTGCTGCTCCCAGACAAATAATTGGGGTTATCGGGCCCAATGGGGCAGGTAAATCTACCTTAATAAAGGCCATAATGGGATTAGTCCAGGCGGATGAGGGAAGTGTAGAAATTATGAGCCAGGCTCTTACAAAGGCATGTAAAAGAATTGCCTATGTTCCACAAAGAAACTCCATAGACTTTGATTTTCCAGTACTAGTAGAAGACGTTGTACTTATGGGGAGGTTTCCCCATTTAAAATGGTGGGAGTTTCCCGGTAAAAGGGATTATGAATTGGTCATGGAGTGTCTAGAACAGGTTGACATGGTTGATTATCGTAAAAGGCAAATTGGTCACCTGTCAGGCGGACAGCAGCAAAGGGTCTTTCTTGCCAGGGCCCTGGCCCAGGAGGCAGAATTGTTTTTTCTGGATGAGCCCTTCGCAGGCATAGATATGACTTCAGAAAACATGATTATGAAGCTTTTAAAAGATTTACGAGATAGGGGTAAAACACTTTTTGTAGTACACCATGATTTAAGTAAAGCTGAAACCTATTTTGACAGTTTGATTCTTCTGAAAAATAAGCTCATAGCTTATGGCAAGAAGGATGAAGTATTCCAAATCGACAGATTAAAGGAGGCCTATGATGGCAAAGTTGCAACCTTTCCAGGTAAAGAACAGCTCATGGTGGTGAACAGCTAAATGGAAAATATTGCCTTCTTCTTTGACTCCATCTTTAGATATCAATACCTTCAAAATGCAATGCTTGCCGGCATTCTTGTAGGAATCATATGCGGCTTGACAGGTTGTTTTATTATTCTTAGGGGCATGGCTTTAATGGGGGATGCAATTTCCCATGCTGTTCTTCCCGGGGTAGTAATTGCCTACATGTGGGGATTTAGTTTTTTCCTGGGAGCCGTGGTTACCGGGGTTTTGACAGCCCTGGGAATTGGCTATATATCGCAAAACAGCAAAATAAAGGATGATACTGCAATTGGCATCATGTTTACTGCAGCCTTTGCCCTGGGAGTTGTATTGATAACAATGAGAAGGGGAACGGGAGTTGACCTGTGGCACATACTATTTGGCAATGTCCTGGCTGTATCAAGAAGTGACCTATGGATGACCTTTTCCATAGGAATTTTAATAGTAATTTGCATTGTACTATTTTACAAACAGCTGCTTTTAAGCACCTTTGACCCAACAATGGCCCAGGCCGTTGGCCTGCCGACAAGACTTATCCATTATTCATTAATGTTAGTTTTGTCTCTTGTAACTGTTGCATCTTTAAAGACAGTAGGCATAGTTTTAGTTGTTGCCATGCTTATAACACCTGGTGCAACAGCTTACCTGCTCACCTATCAACTGTCAACCATGCTTTTGCTATCTGTTGTTTTTGGAGTCATGTCATCTGTAATAGGGGTCTACTTTTCATTCATCTATGATGTGGCAACGGGGGCTTCAATAGTACTAGCGGCTTCTCTATTGTTTTTCTTAAGTTTCTTGTTTTCTCCAAAACAAGGACTGATAACCCAAAAATTTAAACATAAAAAATAAAGAAGACGAAGATAAAATTAAGAAGATAAAATTAATATGAAGGAGATGCATGGATTAATGAGTGTGAAAAGAAAAATTATTTTAGTGCTGTTGTTGGCAGTTGTTTTGAATTTTGCAGGCGGCTGCGGGGAAAAGAATAATATGGCACAAAAGCAAGTTCCTGCCGAAAAGCAAGGTCTGCAGATAGTCACAAGTTTCTCAATCCTTTCTGATTTAGTAAAAAATGTTGCAGGGGATAAGGCTGCTGTTGAATATATTGTTCCCATAGGTGAAAACCCACATGATTACGAAATGCTTCCCAGTGAACTTCAAAAAGTTACAGATGCTGATGTATTCTTCATTAACGGGTTCGGTTTAGAAGGTGGTATGGAAAGGATTCTTGGTAACGTAACAAACACACCTGTTGTTTCTTTATCAGAAGGAATTACTCCCATACCTATAGTGGGTGATGACGCGCCTGATCCCCATGCATGGTTAGATGCAAGCCTGGTCATAACCTATGTAATGAATATAAGAGACACTCTTATTTCATTGGATCCTGATAATAAACGGGAATATAAGCACAATGCTGAGGTATATATAAATCAGCTGAATGAGCTTGACAGTTGGATTAGAGAGCAAGTTGCAATTATACCTCAAGCTAAAAGGATAATAGTTATAAGCGAAAATGCCTTTAAGTACTATGGAAAAGCTTATGGCTTTCAAACCGAAGGTATCTGGGAACTAAACTCCCATGAAGAAGGCACTCCCCAGCAAATATCTAGAGTAGTGGATTTAGTAACAAACAAAGGCCTTCCAGCGGTTTTTGTGGAAACTACTGTGGATAAAAGATACATGCAAACCATTGTCAATGAAACTGGAGTTCCTATTGCAGGTGCGGTCTATACAGATGCATTGGGAAACAAGGGTAGTGGAGCAGATACCTACATTAATATGATGAAATATAACACAGAAATATTTGTAAAGGGTCTAGGTAATTAGCACTACAGCCAAAGGTTGCTCGTTTAGTTACATATCTGCGCCATTAGGACGGTTCCATCGTCTTCCCTTCGGACCTTCGTTGCACTGCGGTGATGCTCGAACCGTCCCCCTCTGGCTCCGCTAATTGCTAAATTTCGCTGCAGTGTTAGTCATAAGCAGAAAATCCAATTCATAGATTATATTAAATATTAAATATAATCTATGTACACCACTGTCAGCTGAATGATTAGGAAAACTTCACCTGAGTTCAAGAATCCTCTTTATAAAGGAGTCAATATTAATATGAGCAATTTAATTAAATCGTTTCTGCTTATTCTATTACCTATGCTAATCTTCTTTTTTTCTTGGTCAAATGTAGGACTAGCTTCTGCCACATCTAACGAACCCTTATACACCACAGTAAAGGGCAGGGTTATAGACAGTTCTATTCAAGAAAAAGGCAGTGAAGCAGGGGAAACAGGTCAGCTTGTAACTGTCAGGATATTATCAGGAGAATATAGCGGAAATAATATACAACTCAATAACAGCTTACTTATCAACCCCTGGCCAAACATCCAATTAAAAGATGGGGATTGGGTTGTACTAACCTTTGAAGAAAGGGAGGGCATGATTACCAATGCATATATAAGTGATTATGGTAGAAGTAATTCAATTTACCTTTTAATTGGTTCATATTTTTTATTGCTCATTATGATTGGTGGCAGAAAGGGCGTTAAGGCCATTGTGGCACTTAGCATAACTTGTTTAGTCCTTATATTAATACTGCTTCCCCTCCTATTAAAGGGTCATAACCCTTTGTTTCTTACTATAATCATTCTTGCCGTTATAACATTTATCACCATGCCCATTATTGGTGGTTTAAATATAAAAACCTGGTCTGCTACCCTAGGTACAATTTGCGGGGTAATAATAGCAGGACTCATAGCATTTTCTGTTGGAACTATTTTTCATCTAACGGGGTTTATTGATGATGGTGCCCAGGACCTGTTATTCATGCACGGATTAGGCAATCTAGATTTAAAGGGCCTGCTGTTTGCTGGAATGATAATTGGCGCACTTGGTGCTACAATGGATGTAGGAATGTCTATTGCCTCTAGTATTGAAGAAGTGAAGAGGGCCAATCCCCGTTTATCCATTATTAAGCTGTTTCAGGCAGGCATGAATGTTGGAAGAGATACTATGGGTACCATGGCCAATACCCTTATACTAGCCTATGTTGGCAGCTCTCTGCCAATGCTTCTTTTGCTGATTGCCAGCGAAACATCTGGAATTAGAATATCTAATTCTGAATTTGTTGCAACTGAAGTGGTCAGGGCACTATCAGGAAGTATTGGCTTAACTTTTACCATCCCAATTACTTCATTAATATCTGCAGTTTTTCAAAGCAAAAAGGCAGCCATCTAACCATTTCAGATCTGCCTTTTTTGCTTAGATCATTTATAATCAATGCCTATATTTCCATTGCATGCCGTATATGAGACCAGGAACGTTTAGAGAATATGGTTTTTATTCCCCTTTCCTGTGCCTGTTGTTTTATTTGACCACAAAGCTGGTGATTAATATAATCTGTTAATATCAATACCATATCCAGGTTAGATGGCAGGTCTCTTGTAAGATCTCCTCGCTTACGTCCAGAAATATGCTGAATGTCAGTAGCTCCCACCTTTTTTAAATTTTTCTTAATTTTTTCAAGCCCGTCTCCACCAACTATTAGAATTGACATACTAGCACCTCCATAATTATGTAATCGATAATCATTATCATCAATTTGCTTAAAAAAGTGCCTCCTTCAAGGCTATAATTGATAATGATTTTCATTTTCATATTTACATTATACTTTGATTTTTTAAGTCTTGTCAATACTAATTTTATTAATAATTTTAGTAATAATTTTATTAAAAATTGATTATATGTCCTTATAAGTTCCATTTAGTTTTTTATGAATTCAATTTTAGTTGTCTAGTTGTTTAACTGAAGGAATACTTGTGTATAATATATGTTTCTTCCTGAAAAAACCCCAACTCCAAGGTGCGTTATACCATCATGCAGAATGGCTTCTCTATGGCCTTCACTATTCATCCAGGCATGTAAAGTTTCTGCACTATTAGTTGTATTCATTGCTATATTCTCAAGAACACTTTGAAAGGCAATGTTAGCATCCCTTACCCTGCTTCCGGGGCCTTTCCCTTCCGGGGACATATGGTCGAAGTAATTTCTATCAGACATGTCTTTACTATGGGCATGGGCCACTCTAGCAGCATCAGAATGCCACAAGACTGGGGCCAAGCCTTCCTTAACCCTAAATACATTAGTCATATCAAATATCTGTCTTTCTAAAGATTTATTGATTTCAGCCTGCACCCTGGAAGATGGTTGTGGCAGACCTAATTGGGGTTTACTGCCAGAGTATGTATATTTATAATCAATAATTGGAATATCACAAACCATCATATCCCTGTGATAAATCTCTATTCCCGCCACCCTGTTCCCATTTAATTCATCAATGTGATATATTACAACATTATTGTTTGTTACAGTATGGATTCTATTGCTTCTAATATGGTTGTTGGCTAGATAGACTAAAACATCCCCATTTAAATATTCAAGAGGTGCAAGGTCTCTAGTCTTAACTTTTTTTTCAACGGTATCCTTCGTATCACCTATACCAACGCCAAGTACATACTCTGAAGCTGAGTTTGTGTATATATACATTAATTCTCCCTTGTAAAACCCAAAGAGATAGTAATCATGATAATTATAGTGATATGTCCATGTATCCAGGCCCATAAACCCAATTTCCTTACGAATAGGCTTGCCCATAATGTATTCAACCTGATGATCACTGGCACCAATATTTATTCTCATAAGGTTATTCTGCTGCAGGCGGCTTCTATCTGCAAGGGCCATTATAATAGAAGCCCTCTCCTGGGAAGACTGTCCCTTTGTAAATACACTTGCAATTAAATGTTTACCATCCCAACCAACCTGGTAACCTAATAATTCACTAATAAACCTTAAAGGAACAACTATTCTATTATTGTTTGTCAATCTAGGAGCAACATCTACATATCTTGAAACCCCGTTGATCCTAACGGAATTGCTATTTGGCCGCAATTCTACCAGCTTATTTTCCAATTCAATTCTAACTGTATTAGTTGTACCATTCCAGGTTGTTTTAGCTCCGAGAAAATCAGTTATAACCCTCAAGGGAACCAGCACCCTGTCATTATTCATAAAAGGAGGTTGTTCACCTGGATTTATGATAACTCCATCCACTGCAACCTTTACAGGCATGGAAGCCAGGGTGTTTTCTTTAGAAAGCATTCCAAAAAACAAGATAAACAGCAGACAAACTAAAAAAGCAGTGTGAAAAATCTTTTTTACAATATCCACTAATTACTCCCCCATCTAATTCAGGTAGTTTTAGACAACACAAAAGCACTTTGCATTTATTTAGAATTTGCAAATGACTTCAGTGCTTCAGTGTTTATTATATACTATATAGCTACAGATTTTCCTGCCATTGCTGTTATTTATCCATTTGTTAGTTTAGAAAGGAGAATCTTTTATTATCTTTAAAAATTGAAAAAACTACAGACAAGATAGCCAGGATACAAATCACCAGGGTGAAAACAATTATCCACTTGGGTTCTCCAGGCGCAGAAAGCCTTTTAATAATAATACCCAGAAATGCCCACAAAATAACAAGAATATAGAAAATGTCCTTTTTTGCTAATAAAACCTTTATGGCAAGAGCTGTGCTGAATAAGATTACTATTACTGTCCAAAAGACTTCTGCAGATACAGACTGAATCCAATTGATTTTCACCAGGTAAACAGCTGTGTTTGCAGCTGTGGCAACGGTAATCCAGCCTAGATAAATGCTGAAGGGAATGTGTACCAGGTATTTCTCCATTCTGTTTTTTACACTTTTTCCAATGCCTAATTTTAAATAGATAATAATTAAGGTGAGCAATAATGCAATGATTATTACCAGTGACAACAAAATTGCTTCATAATGCCAGGCAATGATCCAGACAATATTAAAAGCAGATGCGGCTACAAACCACCAGCCTATCTGACTTAAAAAAGGCATTTCTACTTTTTTGTAAGTCAAGAGATCTCTGCCTTGATAGACTATGAAAGCAGCTAATAGCAGATAAATTAGACCCCATATGGCAAAGGTGATTCCTGCTGGCGTGAATAAGGTAGGATATAACCCAGAAACCTCAGCAGTTGTTTTTCCATTAATGGGTAAGGCATTAGCCAGAAAATTGATAAGTATTGTAAGAATTAAGGCAATAATATTAGCAACCTGAAGAATAGTTTTCTTATCTTTCACCAATCGCACCTCCATAATTATTATTTGCATTTTATTAGATCCTTATTTAACCCATACTTCCTTTCCAAGACCTTTAATCCAATCAGACCACTCTTGGTTGTCGGATTTATCCTGAACAGCCTTATTATATTTAAAATCTATGGCATCTAAATTGTCAGCTGTATGTAGGATTTCTGCCTCAATGATTTTAGGGACTATGGGAGAACCCCACTCCAGTTTCCCGTGGTGAGAGGCTATCATATGCTGTAAATGAAGATAATCCTCTTTATCTAATAAAGGCATGGTGTTCTTGTAAGCATCACTAGTCAAGTTTAATCCTATAACTATATGTTCTAAAAGCTTTCCCTCTGAACTTAAACGAATAGGAGGCTTATCATATTCATAGGAATAGATTTTTCCAATATCATGTAAAAGGCTCCCAATGACAAGCAGGTCTTTATTTATGGTTATCATTGATAATTCAGCTAGAGCTAGTGATCTTTTACATACAGCAAGGGAATGCTCAAGCAGCCCACCAATATAAGCATGATGGTGGATCTTTGCAGCAGGTGCTGTAAAATATTTTTTATTTTTACAGGTTTTTTAAATGATTAATAACGCAAAATAAAAGGAGGATATACACTAAATTAACTGAGAGGGTGATTTAAATGAACCAACACATTCATTGTATTGTTAGTGACTGTCATTACTATGAATCAGGAAACAAGTGCGTGGCAAATGAGATTTTAGTGGCAACGGATCAGTTTGGAGCAAGCCAACCTGAACAAGTAGATGCCCAAATGGCCATGAAGCTTACTCCGGAAACTGCAGGAAACTGTATGGAAACCTGCTGCAAATCTTATATTCCAAAAAACTCTAACTTTACAAGCTCTGATAGTGTCAAAAAGATGCAATAGTTTTAAGTCACAGGTTAATTGTCCTAACCAACCTGTGACTTGTTTTATAAGACTTTAAACATTTTTTTGCCAGCTTTGCACAATGGACATTTATATGTTTCCGGCAGATTCTCAAAGCATACACCCCTGGCAATACCGCCCTTTTTACAGCCCTTTTCAGGATTGTAAATATAACCGCAGCTCTGCATTTGACACTGATAAAGCTTTTGCTGGTTTTCAGTCATCTTCTTGTGCCTCCCATGATTTCATTCTCCAAACTTTCTATATAACTGATATGCTCCCTTTTTGCTTTAGTCTTTATTCTTAAGAGATATTTCTTTTGTTTCAATTTATCCTTTATAAAAGCTTACTAAACTTAATTTTCTACACCATACTCTAAATTCCTCTAAATAGGTCATGGGCTTATTAAAAAAGTATAAAATAATACATGGCATTCCATTTCGTGCAATCAATTCTATTTTTACCTGGGAGAATTTGAAATTCTAGCTATTTTATGAAGGAAATCACACCTGTTTATTGGGAATGGGAAAACATTAACGGGTTCGGCTAATAAGAAGAGAGAAAAACCCCTTGATAATGTTGTAATCAAAGGGTCAATTCCCCACTATATTGAATCTTAAAACATTTTATGCATCCATCTTTTTCTCGGCAATCAGGTCTTCCAAACGTTCCTTTTGAGCAACTAACTCTTCCAAGGTGGGGTTTCCCCTTTCTGCCACAGTTTGTCCACACGCTGGAGCAATTAATTTTTGCAGCTGATTACCGTTTTGCTCATAAAGACGATATCCCACAACACCGGTAACAGCTCCTGCTATAAAACCAAACCAAAACTCCTTCATATTTAGCA
>JAGXSK010000104.1 GCA_018333845.1 Clostridia bacterium
AGTGGCAACACTTAGTGAACTGTTGGGAAAACCAGCTAGACCTAAGACGCAACATTTACTTGATAGATTTCCATTTGTCAGTACAGGTTAGTTCCAATTTAGGAGGAAGTATTATATTGGCTAAATCCACAAATAATATACATAATGCTCTCAGACACAGTTTCATAATTGGTGCAGGAGCTTTTTTTTTAGCAATTTTAGCAAGCCTAGCTGCAAAAATATTACTAGATAATATCTTATCAATAATTATATCTTTAATATTACTATTAATAATTATACTTATCGGTATTATTTTTGATATAGTTGGGGTTGCAGTTGCAGCAGCTGATGAATCGCCCTTACATGCTAAATGTGCAAAAAAGCTGTATGGTGCAGGATATGCCATAAAACTGGTTCGTAATGCAGCCAAAGTAGCCAGCTTTTGCAATGATGTTATTGGTGACATTTGTGGTACTCTTAGCGGAGCTGTTGGAGCAATAATTGTCTTAAGAATTATACTCCACGCACCTACAATTAACGAGGTTATATTAAGTATATTAATGACAAGCTTAATAGCTGCATTCACTGTAGCGGGAAAGGCCTTTGGCAAGTATTTTGCAATTCGCAAGGCCACAGATATTATTTTCCATACAGGTAAAATACTTGAATGGATGGAAAGAAATCTATATATTGTAATTCTAAATGGAAATAAAAAGGGGAGGCTTAAATGATATTAGAAAAAATTTCAGAGCCGCAGGACCTAAAGAAGCTATCCATTCCCGAACTAGAGAAATTAGCTGTTGAGATTCGTGCCAAACTTTTGGATACAGTGTCTAAAACGGGGGGACACCTGGCACCTAGCCTGGGTGTGGTGGAATTAACCCTGGCTTTACATTCAGTATATAACTCACCTTATGACAAAATAATCTGGGATGTGGGGCATCAATCCTATGTACATAAAATCATTTGTGGACGAAATGACAGATTTCATACTTTAAGACAATATGGTGGTATTAGCGGCTTTCCTAAAAGGGAGGAATCTGTTCATGACCATTTCAATACAGGCCACAGTTCAACATCCATTTCTGCCGCTTTAGGAATGGCATTGGCCAGAGAGCAAAAACAGCAAAAAAACTCTGTAGTGGCAATTATTGGCGATGGAGCATTGACTGGTGGCATGGCCTTTGAGGCCTTAAATTATGCAGGTGATTTGCAGCTGGATATGACGGTGATTCTTAACGATAATAAAATGTCTATTACTGGTAATGTTGGAGCCATGTCTAGTTATTTGTCCAGACTCCGAACAGACCCAAAGTATTCCAAGGGTAAAGAGGAGTTGGAAGCTATATTAAAGCGCCTGCCCAGAATTGGTACTACTGTAGTACGCTTGGCAGATAGGCTTAAGGATGCTTTTAAATACCTTGTGGTACCTGGAATGCTTTTTGAGGAACTGGGCTACACATACCTGGGTCCAGTAGATGGTCATAATATCCAGGCAGTTCAACAGATACTTAAAAATGCCAGGTCAACAAAGGGACCTGTATTAGTACACGTCATAACCACAAAGGGTAAGGGATACGAACCAGCAGAAACAAATCCCAATACCTTTCATGGGACAGGCCCTTTTGATTTAAAAGCAGGTAAGTCTCAAAAGGCAAATACGGCACCTAGCTATACTGAAGTATTCGGCAAAACACTAGTGAATTTAGCTAAAAACGATAAAAGAATCCTTGCCATTACTGCAGCCATGCCAGATGGTACAGGCTTAAACTATTTTGCCAGGGAGTTTCCTTCAAGATACTTTGATGTTGGTATAGCAGAGCAAAATGCTGTTACAATGGCCGCTGGTCTGGCTGCAGAAGGTTTTGTTCCAGTAGTGGCGATTTATTCTACTTTTTTACAAAGAGCTTATGACCAGATAGTTCATGATGTTTGTCTTCAGAAATTACCTGTGATTTTTGCAATTGATCGTGCTGGACTTGTTGGAGAGGATGGAGAAACCCATCATGGTTTATTTGACATCTCCTATCTAAGAAGCATTCCCAATCTCCTTTTTATGGCACCCAAGGACGAGTCAGAATTACAGCAAATGCTTCAAACTGCTGTTAATAGCAACAGATCTGTGGCTATTCGCTATCCCAGGGGTGCGGGAATAGGTGTGCCTCTTTTTGAAAAAAACATCCCGCCATTGGAAATAGGCCAGGGTGAAATCCTTGTAAAAGGGAAGCATCTAACTATTGCTGCAGTCGGATCACATGTCTACACTGCTCTAAAAGCAGCAGATTTGCTGCAAAAACAGGGCTTTGCCTGTACAGTAATTAACCCAAGATTTCTCAAACCTCTTGACACCAACCTGATTTTAGATTCTATACAGCAAACAATGAGGTTAATAACCATTGAAGAAAACTATATAGCAGGCGGTTTTGGATCCTCAATAAATGAATTGCTTGCTGAATATGGTATTAATGGTGTGGAGGTAAGAAATATGGGAATAAAGGACAATTTTGTAACCCATGGCCCAGTTCAAACCTTAAGGCAGCAGTTAGGCCTGACTCCTGAAGGAATAATTCAGACGGCAGCATCTATGGTTGGATTAAAGGTTGCTAACAGGTAGAAAAATGGCCAAGGAACGTTTAGATGTGCTATTAGTTAACAAAAACATATTTGAAAGCAGGGAACAGGCCCAGAGGGTCATTATGGCTGGAGAAATCCTTGTAAATGATATTAGAATAACAAAGCCTGGAACAAAGGTTAATGATGATGCAGATATAAGGTATACGGGAAAAGGCCTGCCCTATGTAAGCAGGGGAGGACTAAAGCTTAAAAGGGCAATAGACGCCTTTTCTATAGATTTTAATGAAAAGATAGTTTTAGATGTTGGTGCCTCTACTGGTGGATTTACTGATTGCGCTCTTAAACATGGTGCCAGGAAGGTATATTCAGTAGATGTGGGATATGGGCAGCTTGCCTGGAGCCTAAGAAATGACCCAAAGGTTGTGGTTATGGAAAGAACAAATGCCAGGGAACTTAAACCTGATATGTTTCGGGAAAAGTTAGATATTATCACCATGGATGTTTCTTTTATATCAATAACAAAGATACTTCCCCAGTTCCCAGCTCTAATAAATAATAATGGGCTAGTAATAACATTAATAAAGCCCCAGTTTGAGGCTGGTAAGGAGAATGTGGGTAAAAAGGGCGTTGTGAAGGATCCCAACATCCATATATTTGTCATTAAAAATATTGTAATAGAAGCGAAAAAATCAGGACTATATGCAATTAAACTAGATCACTCTCCCATAAAAGGTCCTGAGGGCAATATTGAGTTTTTACTGTTATTAAATACCAGGAACAAAGTAGAAATAGATGAAAAAATAATTCACCAAGCTGTTCAGGCAAGCCAACAGTTAATCTAAATTAGCTAGCCCTTAAACTAACCTTAAAAGTGCTTTAAATAGCACTTTTTTCTATGCAATTAAAAAAGGAAAACTTATGCAATCTGTTGAATAAAGTATCAGGGGTGGTAGGTTTGTCTTTTTATGATCTAGGGTTTTTAATTTTGATAATTAGTGTATTTTTGTTTTATAATAGATTTAAAAAATATAAGCAAAATAAACATCTGGAAATGTTTGCTTCCCTGGGGAAAAAAGAACAGTGGCTTTTAGAAAGCATTCAAGATAAAGGCTATAGTATCAAAGCAGTTTATCCAGAGGTTTCAGCAAGTATTGATGAAGACTATAAAACCTATACTGAACATTTCAGGTATCCCTTTATAATTTCTAAAAACAAGAGAAATTATTTAGTCAAAATTAGAAAAGATAAAGAGTCTATTCGTTTATCCAGCAGTAGATATCGCAGGAATCTTCTGATAGAATGTGCTATTTTTAATGTCCAGGGAATTGTCACTGCAGAATTGACTGGCAAGCTTAGAGAGTTTAATATAACTTTACCAAAGAAGAAAAATGTCATACCAAGGACTGTACTAATAATTATTACAGCCTTTACATCAGGTTTTTATATAGCTTATAAATTTTTATAAAACTTTTCATAAGGGGTTATGTAATGAAAAAAATTGGTTTTATAGTTAACATGAGAAAAGAATCAGCACCTGCCATTGCACAGCAAGTAATCAATTGGCTTATAGAAAATGACATGGAAGTTTATTTAACTAATGAAACTGCAAATTCATTGTCGTTTTTTAATCATGGAGTTAAGACAGATGACTTGTTTTCTATTTCTGACTGTATCCTGGTACTTGGTGGAGATGGTACACTTTTGAATACAGCCAGAATAGCAGCTGGCAAAGACATACCCCTGCTTGGAATTAATCTGGGGCAGTTAGGATTTTTAACTGAGCTAGAGGTTGATAAACTCATATATGGACTAGAGGAATTGAAAACAGGCCATTATCATATAGAGGAAAGAATGATGCTTGAATCCTACGTATACAGAAATGGTAAGATAGTTGGGAATTTTCATGCCTTAAATGATATAGTTATTACTAAAGGTGCTTTTGCCAGAATGATAGAAATGAAAACCTATGTTGATAATGAGTTTTTAACTACTTATCCAGCAGATGGCCTTATTATTTCTTCTCCAACGGGCTCAACTGCTTATTCATTATCAGCTGGAGGACCTATTGTTTCACCTGATCTTGATGTTATAATCATTACACCTATATGTCCCCATACTTTGTATGCAAGGCCAGTGGTAATTTCCCATGATCAAAGTGTAAGGGTAGTCCTGGTTTCTGATACTGGCGAGGTAATGCTTACTGTAGATGGCCAGGATGGTTTTCTTCTCAAGGCAAAGGACGAAATTATAGTAAAAAAATCTAACCTAACAACCAAGCTAATTAAGCTGCGCAACAGATCCTTTTATGATATCTTAAGGGAAAAGTTAAAGGATGGGAGTAAAAATCGTGTCTAATATATTTGCCAGGGCCACATCAATAAATCATGATTTTATCAGAAGATTAATTAAACCTGGAGACAGGGCTGTAGATGCAACTGTCGGAAACGGGCATGATACCTTATTCCTGGCTAATTTAGTAGGTAATGCTGGCAAGGTTTATGGCTTTGATATACAAAAGAAGGCTATTGAAAAGATAAAAATCTTGCTCTCAGAACATAATTTAGCCAATCGGGTATCACTTATTCTTGATGGCCACGAAAATATTGAAAAACATGTACAACATTCTGTTAAGGCAATCATGTTTAACCTGGGTTATCTCCCTGGTGGAGAGCATGGAATAATCACCAGAGAAGAAACTACAATAATTGCCCTCAAAAAGTCACTTTCTCTGCTGACATCAGATGGTGTGCTATCAGTAGTTGTTTACTCAGGACACCAGGGAGGAGAAAGAGAAAAGCAAGCAGTTGAAGTTTTTTTCAAAGCCATTCCAAAAAGTGAGTTCCATGTGGTGAAGATACATCACTTGAATAGATTAGAAAGTTCTCCCTGCATTATTCTTGCCCAAAGAAATAATTAATCAGGAGAAAGGAGAGAAGGGACAAACCTTAATATTAGGTGTCTGTAAATCATGAAAAATTTAAGACAACGAAAAATATTAGACTTAATTAAAGAACATGATGTGGAAACCCAGGAGGATCTGGTTAATAAACTCAGGGAAAATGGCTTTGATGTAACTCAAGCCACTGTATCTAGAGATATTAAAGAACTAAATTTAATAAAAATTGCCACAGATAAAAATACATACAAATATTTTGTTGCTTCAGAGCCAAGACACAATTTAAATGTGAACAGGCTTAGTAAGCTTTTAAAAGATTCAGCAACAAGCATTGATTACAGTGATAACCTTATAGTTATCAAAACCCTGCCTGGAGTTGCAAATGCCATAGCATCCTGTATAGATCATATTCAATGGCCTGAAATAATTGGTACCATTGCTGGTGACGACACGATTCTCCTGATTGTTAAACCAAAGGAAGCCGTGGAAAAATATCTGGAAATCCTTAATAAGCTCTTGGAATGAGGTGAAACCCCATGCTGCAGGAAATACACATCAAAAACTTTGCTTTAATTGAGGAAGTTACCATAGAATTTGAAAAGGGCCTTAATGTATTGTCTGGAGAAACTGGAGCAGGCAAATCAATTCTTATAGATGCAGTTGGCCTATTGCTTGGTGATAGAGCCTCAAGTGATTATGTGAGAACAGGTTGTGAGAAGGCAATTATCCAGGGAGTGTTCAACTTTTCACCAGCTGAAAATCAAGAATACACTGCTATTCTTCAGAACATTGGTATAAGTCCGGAAGAAGACGGTACAATTATTCTCGCCAGGGAAATTGGCAACACTGGCAAAAATGTGTGTCGTATTAATGGGAGAACTGTTAACCTATCAAGCTTTCAAAATCTAACCACCCTCCTGGTTGAAATTCACGGACAAAATTCCAGTCAGCAGTTAACCTCCACAACCAAGCAGGCTGAACTCCTTGATAGACTTGGGGGTGAAAAACTTCAAACGCTGCGTAATAATATAAATGATAAACATAAGGAAATTATCTTCTATGAAAGGGAAATAAAGAGACTACAGGAAATAGTAACAGATGGACTTCGTGAAAGAGATTTTCTTCAGCATCAAATAGAAGAGATAGCTCAGGCCCGCCTCTTGCCAGGTGAAGAGGAGAGTTTAGAAAGAGAACTCAAACTCCTGGGAAGTGCTCAAGAGCTTCAGACCGCTTGTGAGGAGGCAAATTCTCTGCTCCTATCAGGAGAAGGGACAGCAGTTAGTGCATATGATTTAATAAGTACAGTATTAGACAGGTTTCGAAATCTTCACGGTTTAAACCAGGACCTGGATAGTTCCTTATTAGAATTAGAAAATGTCATGTACCAGATTCAGGAACTGGCTCATAATTTTAAAATCTATCCTCAAGATATGGATTATGATCCATATAAAATGCAGGAGGTAGAAGATAGGCTTGCTTTAATCAGCAAATTAAAAAGAAAATATGGAAACCATATTGAAGATATTATTAATTTAAAAGAAAAATTAACATCTGAATTATATGAAATAGAAAATGCAGAAGACATGCTTAAAGCAAATGAGAGCAAATATAATGAAGTATCCCGGGAATATGATGTCCTTGCACAGAAAATTCACTCTGTAAGAAAACAGGTGGCTGATGAATTAGAGGTAAAAATCATGAAGGCATTAAATGATCTGGTAATGCCTAATGTAAAATTCAAAATTTCAATTGACTTATTAAAGGATAGGGGACCCTTTGGCAGGGATAAAATTGAATTCCTTATTTCCCCAAATCCAGGTGAGCCACTTAAACCTCTAGCAAAAATAGCTTCTGGAGGGGAAATTGCCAGAATCATGTTGTCACTAAAAAGTATTCTGGCAGAAGTGGATAATGTTCCTGTTTTAATTTTTGACGAAATTGATTCTGGAATTGGAGGTCTGGTACTAAAGCCCGTAGCAGAAAAGCTCTCTGAAACAAGCAAATTTTGTCAGGTGATTTGTGTTACCCATGCACCTCAAATAGCAGCCCATGCAAATGCTCATTTTTTAATTCAAAAACATATTAAAAATAATAAAACTTTGACAGAAGTTTCGAAATTAAAAACAGAAAAAGAAAGGGTAGAAGAATTATCCAGAATGCTGGGAGCAACTTCCAAGGCCAGGGAACATGCTTTAGAATTGAGAAAAGAACGAGAAAAGTGCAGTTAATATTAACTGTACTTTTTTATATTTACTTGGATAGTGAGTATTGCCAGGATATTAAAACTTTCTGAAGCCACACTAGATAATGAAAGATAAATAAATTTTTATAATTTACGGGGGTGAAATTCAAATCGGGGAGACTAAAGTATTGGAGTGAATAAGATTTGCGCAAAAGCAAATTCAACAGGGTTTATGCATTTATTATTATTGCTGCAATTTTGGCCATAAGCTTCAGTCCCCAGATGCAAAGCTATTTCCTGCTTCCAACAACACAAAAATTATCTGTTGGTGATGAATTTAATTTAACATTAGTTTTTCCTAAAAGAATAAAAAGTAATTTTAAAATGCAAATTCATGATGAAAGTGGTTTAGTGGACACTTTAGATTTATCAAGTGTAAAAGAGTTTAACAGCAGTGGAAAATATATTGCAAAATTAAGTCTTTTTGGGTTAATTCCTTTAAAGGAAATAAATGTTGATGTTGTTCCAGAAATCAAGGTTTATCCCTCTGGACATTCAATTGGTGTTATTTTAAAAGCTCAGGGAGTTATGGTTGTGGGTTTTTCACCTGTTATAAATGAGATTAGGATGGAAATGCAGCCTGCAAGGGATCAGGGAATACAGATTGGAGATATTATTTCCAAAATCAACAATGAACCTGTAGGAAGTGACAAAGAATTAGCAGAGCTTATAGACAAATATGGAAGTTCAGATAAACAGGTCACTTTGGAAGTAATTAGAAATGGAATGAAAATGGATTTTTATCTAGAACCAATAAAATGTGGAGATACAGGCAGGTATAGAATAGGCCTCTATGTTAGAGATACAGCAGCTGGGATAGGTACTTTAACATTCTTTGAACTCAACAATGGCAAGTATGGTGCTTTAGGTCATGTAATAGCTAATGCGGATATAAAAGAAGACTTGCAAGATGGCATGGGCAGAATAATTTCTGCATCTATCCAAAAAATCAATCAGGGTAGGAAGGGCTTTCCAGGAGAAAAAATAGGAAGCTTTAGTAATAACTCCTCTTTATCGGGAGTTATAATGAAAAACTGCAATCTGGGAATTTATGGAGTT
>JAGXSK010000105.1 GCA_018333845.1 Clostridia bacterium
ATAACGAGGAGTGAGGCAACTATAAATGTGCTAGAAAGTAGTAATTTCAATGGTTTTTAACTCTTTCTTCGCTGACTCGTTATGTGTCAGCGGGAGGGTAGGTTAGTTAGGTATTCTTGTCTTTTATACACATATAGAGAAAAACTACTTATTATTTTTAAATATTTCTACTGAATCTTTCAGCTGCCCTTTTAAAGAAATTGAATCATAAGCCAGCCACTGGTTCCTCTCTATAAAGTAAACTCTATTATTTTTAACAGCAGGTAGCCCCTTCCAGAATGATGTATTTGTCACAGCAGCTATCCTTCCATCTTCATCTTTTAAATCATTAACCAGTACAATCATATGATCTCCGCTATACTCTGGAAGAACCTCTAAAGAAATCTTTTTTTGATTAAAACGTCCGGTTTGTTGTAGTTTTATCTCTTCTTTTATTAATTCAGGTGGATTTAGCTGAAGGGCACGATAGAAAATATGGCCCATATTTCTGTCCCCATACACACTAAAACTATCAGGGAAAATTCTAAAAATCACTACGGTTTCATTTTCGCCAACATATTGCTTTATTGTTTGTTTTTGCTCCTCAGCAAGTACATTAAAGTCCTTCATCCATGCTTTAGCTTCATCTTTTTTACCAAGAATATCTGCAACAAATTCTAAATGACCGTCCACATCATATTCCATCCAAGGGATTAAGACTGTTGGTGCAATCTTCGACAAAGCCTCATAGATATCTTTTTCTCCATCAGAACCAATAATTAAATCTGGCTTTAATTCAAGAATTTTTTCAAGGCTAACTTCTTCACTACCAAGGCTTTCCACACCATTTAAATGCTCTTTTAAATAATGATTATTTAAATGCCATTCAGGAACTCCTACTGGTATAACGCCTAGTGCTAAAGCTTGACCAGTATACTGTATTGTTACTACTCTTTCAGGCTCTGCTGGAATTTCCGTCTCACCCATAAAATGCTTTACAATACGAGTAGCAGGCTTTTCCTCTGCTTGGTTAGCTGCAGTATCTGCTTGCTGGTTTGTGCCGCAGCCAGTGATTAAACTGGTTAACATTAGTATGATAGTGACTAAGGCAATTATTTTTCTGGTTCTCACTGTTAATCTTCCTCTCATAATTAAAAATTTCTTATTTAATGAATTTTAACACTTCATCAACAATTTCCTCTCTGCCAATGGTACCCCAGCTTTTGTATAACCAATATTCTGGAGAAAAGATATTATTCTTTTGTACAGCAGGCACATTTTTCCAAAGGGGACTATCCGTTACCTCTTTAAATTGCTCTGCCCCACCTTCTGCATCCAGTTGCAAAATAATATAATCTGCATCTAATTCTGGAATTAGTTCCAATGATAAGTCAATACGCTCCTCTTTAAACCTCCTCGCAAGGCTATTATAGGGCTATTATAATTCGACACCAATTATCATTATCAATCATGTATTATAATTATGGTTCTGTTTTTCTAACTCCTCCCCTCTTTAATTTAGCCGTTTCTCACATAGCAGCAGTTTCTTTTACTGTATAAAGCTGACTTCTAGAAGACTCACCTACAATATCATAGGGCATAACCAGGGGTATCCCTGTTTTAGGTTCATAAACAATATCGGCGCAAATACCAAAGACCTCTTCTAAAATATCCGGTTTTGTTACATCTATTGTTTTACCTTCTTTAACAACTTTTCCATCTTTTATTGCTATCATATAGTGGGCAAAGCGTGTAGCATGATTCAAATCATGTACCACCATAACAATTGTTTGTTTTTCCTCACTATTAAGCTTTTTAAGTAGGTTCAGAACCTCAAACTGATGAGCCATGTCTAAAAACGTGGTAGGTTCATCCAGTAATATAGTGTCCGTACCTTGTGCTAGGGCCATGGCAATCCATGCCTTTTGACGCTGCCCACCTGATAGAGTGCTTAGGGGTCTTTCGGCAAACATGGCCATGCCGGTGGCATTTAACGCCCATTCGATCATTTGGTAGTCTTCTTCTGCTAGAGTTCCAAACCTCTTTTGATGCGGAAACCTCCCATAGGATACTAGTTCTGCAACAGTTAATCCTTCTGGTGCAGAAGGATTCTGGGGAAGAATTGCAAGCTTCTTCGCCACTGATTTTGTAGACTGCTTATGTATAGACTCACCATTTAAGTATACTCCGCCATTTTGAGGCTTTAAGATCCTGGCTATGGTTTTTAAAATAGTAGATTTTCCAGAACCATTTCCTCCTACAAGAGCTGTAATTTTACCCCTCGGGATCCCTATGTTCAGTCCCTTAACAATTGTTTTATCCACATACCCTATATCCAGATTTTTTGTTGTTATTATACTCATATCTAATCTCCTCCCTTAAGATTGTTAACTGTCAGATTTTGCCAGTAAATATAAGAAATATGGTGCTCCTATAACTGCAACTACAATTCCCGTAGGAATCTCACTAGGAGCTAGTAATTGACGGGCAAACATATCCGATACTAGGAGCAGTGTAGACCCTAGCACCGCAGATACTGGGATTAGGTATTCATGTCTAGGCCCTACCAATCGCCTTGCTAAATGAGGAGCTACTAATCCTACAAAAGAAATACCTCCTCCAATAGAAACACAGGCAGATGCCAAAGCCACTGCAGTAATAGAAAGCAATAAACGTTCTCTTTCTATCCTCACTCCTAGCCCTGTAGCATTTTGTTCTCCTAAGTTAATGACATTTAAAATATTGGATTTATAATAGGCATAGGGCAACAAGATTAAAATCCAGGGTAATAACGCCAATACAAACTTCCAATTGCTCCCATATATGCTTCCTGCCAGCCAAATGGCTGCACTGATAAATTGGTGATAGTCCATTTTCATTTGAAACAGCAAATTAAATGCATTAAACAGCATACCAATACCAATTCCTACAAGAATCATTCGAACAGGTAAAACAGCACCATTTTTTATAGAGAGAATATAGATAAGAATTGCAGCGGTAAAACCTCCCACTAATGCCACAAGGGGCAACAGAAATATAGATTGATTGGCTGTACTGGTAAAAAACAATATAAAAGTAACTACAGCAAATCCAGCCCCTGCATTAATTCCCAGTATCCCGGGGTCTGCCAAAGGATTACGGGAAATTCCTTGCATTATAGCGCCAGAAATCGAAAGCCCTGCACCAATGAGTATAGCTATCACAATTCGTGGCAATCTAAAATCAAAAAGAATTAATTGCTGTTTAGAAGTTCCAACGCCAAAGAAGGTTTTTGCAACCTCCCAAGGGGAGAGACGGATTACACCTAAATTCATGCTTAGAATAAAGGCAGCAATCAAAATAAAAAGCATTATTATTATAAGCTTTATAACTTTATTTTTTTTGTTGCAAAGCATTTGTTTATAAGAAAAAGCTTTTACATCTTTCATTACATATCCCTTCCACTACGTCTTGCAAGATAGAGGAAAAATGGAACACCTACTAGAGCTGTTATGACACCAATAGGTGTTTCAGCAGGAGGATTAACCATCTTTGCAAGAATATCCGCACTTACCAAAAATAAACTTCCTAAAACAGCAGAGCAAGGAATAATCCAGCGATAATCCATTCCAACCAAAAATCTTGTAATATGGGGAATCATTAATCCTACAAAAGCTACTGGCCCAGCGGCAGAAACCCCTGCTCCTGCTAGTATTACCACAACAATTGTACCGATAGTTTTAACAAGAACAATATTTTGACCTAATCCAATGGCAGTTTCCTCTCCCAAACTCAGTACGGTTATGGATCGTGATAAAATCATGCCGACAACGAGGCCAATAACCACCCATAACAACAAACCCTGTACATGTAGCCATTTAGAACCTGCAACTCCGCCAGCAAACCAATAGGTTACGTCCTGAGCAGTTTTGAAATAAATGGAAATTCCTGAGGCAAGAGAACTCATTAATGTTCCTACAACTGTGCCTGCTAATGCCAGACGCACAGGAGTTAATCCGCCTTTTGCCATTGAGCCTATGGTATATGTAATAAAAGCACCGGCTGCAGCACCTATAAAGGAAAAAATCATTAAATATTTATAGAGCATACCTGGGAAAAAAGCAAAAGCAATAGATATAGCAAATCCAGCTCCTGCATTAATTCCCATAATGTCTGGACCCGCCAAAGGGTTACGGGTCATCCCCTGCATAATGGAACCTGCTACAGCAAATCCAGCTCCCACTAAGGCCCCTACTAACGCCCTTGGAATACGAAGTTCATAGATAATCTGATGATGGATTAGTTCGGGATTAAATCGAAAGACAGAAGTCCAAACTGTAGACAGACTAATATTGGCAGCCCCCAGGGATATGGATGCAGCTAATGCAAAAGCCAGTGCAATAAATCCCCCCGCAAGAATTATAATCGCAACTACTGGCCTATTAGTAACTTTCTGTTCGCATTCAATTCTAGATGAAACAGTCATTTGCGATCCTCCGAAGTTTTATAATTATTACAATAATTACTAAGTTGTTTGTTTTGATAATGAGTATTATTCTCACATATCATATACTATATTTATATATACTTTTTGTCAATTCTATACCGCTAATTTTATATTTATATTTTCAGTTTTTATCTTAATAATTAATGTGCACAACTAGTTCTTGCCCTTTATATGCATTCTACAATGAAACACAAAAATTCGGCCAGGGCTGCATAAAATCAACCCAGCCGGCATATTAAACAATCTAATTGAATTACAATCTTAGCATACCATTATATGGAAAATATTAATTGGATTATGCTTCATGGAGGGCCTTGAGTTAGTTAAAAAACCACCAGACAAAAATGTTCGGCTACATAAAGCTTTTTTAAAAACCACGGCTTTTCTTTTGTTTAGTGTCTGGTTAATTCTTTCTGGTTAATTCTTTTAAGAATTCATCAATTAATACCTGCATACCCTTTACTCCTCCAAAGTTTAGCAATTCGGTGTCAAAGATATATACTTTATCATTTTTCACAGCATCCAGTCCATTCCAGACCGCACTGTTTTTAACCTGGTCATTGAAAAAGGTTTCTCCATCCGCCCATGCCAGCATTTCAATAATAATATGGTCTGGATTGATTTCTGGTAATATTTCAAGAGAGATTTGTTTATGATTGTCATCTTTCAATTCTTCAATGTGAGCCAGCCCCAAATCGTGGAAAAACACTCCTGGTGCCCACTCTTTTCCTGCGCCTGATGACACAAAGCCCATATCGCCGCGGGCGCGCAAAAGTACAAATGTTTCATCTCCAACTAATTGTTGTAGCTCTGCTCTTGCTTTTTCGGCTTTAGCATAATATTCATCCATCAGCTTCTGGGCTTCTTCTTCCTTTCCCAAAACTTCCCCGACCAATGGAACAAAAGCTCTCCAATCCCCTTCAAAATTGATAGTGGGAGCAATCTTAGAAAGTGTTTCATAACCTCTAGCATCCAGCCACGCACCAATGATTAAATCAGGTTCCACTTTCACATATGCCTCTGGATCGCCGGGCCATTCGCCCAGGAGGGGAACATCTTTCATTTCTTCAAATATGTATTCAGGGTAATTTTTATCGGTTCCGACAATTCCAACAGGGGTAACGCCAAGAGCAAGCATGGGATCCGCAATCCTAAGATCCATCACAGCAATTCTTTCCAATTTTTCAGGAAGGACCGTTTCCCCAAATTTGTGGGTGAACACCCTTGAAGCGCTGTTTTCCTGTGCTGTTTGTTTTTCTTTTTCACCTTCAGATGGGTCTATATTACTGCAGCCAGCCACTATCAGGACAAGGGCCATCAGTCCAACAAGTATAACAAGCAAAGTTTTGTTTAGATTCATTATTTTTCCTCCTTGATTTTGATAATGATATTTAATCTCACTTATTAAAATCATACTTGGCACAGTCTCTATTGTACATAGATTTTTTTGAAAACGAGCTTATAATTATTTGAATAATGGAGGAAAAACCTTAAAAACAAGACGGGCTATCGCACTTCCCCTTTTTGCAGATTATCCAGTTAGTCGGTCCAACACTTGGTCAAGAAGCAAATTTTTCCCGATAATGCCGCCATCAGTGATTAATTGGTTGGTGAACAAAAAAACCTTGTTGTTTTGAACGGCTAACAATTTTTTCCAATATTCATTTCTTTTTATGACTTCATGGTAATAACGCTCACCATCGGCCCATTCAACAATCTCAAGAATGATGATATCTGGGTTGATTTGTGCAAGTTCGGAAAATGAAAGAGAAATATGAAAATTGGATGCAAATCTTTCTGGATGCTTCATCCCTAAATCGTGATAAAAGATTCCGCTTGCCCACTTGCTGCCACTGCCAAGTGAAATTAATCCTGTATCACTTCTGGATCGTAATAGCATGGCTGTTTTATCCTTTGTAAAAGAGATAATTTGGTTTTTCACAAGCTTTGCTTTGCTTACATATAACTCCATTAACTCTTTTGCCTTCTGCTCTCCAAAGATTTCACCCAGCTGGAACACAAACTCCCGCCAGTCTCCCCTTAAATTTAGGGTAGGAGCAATTTTAACCATGGTTTTGTATTGATGTTCATCTAGCCATGCTCCTACAATTAAATCGGGCTGGAGCTGTTCTGAGTTATCTGCTTTTCTTGTAGCCTTTTTTACTTTTAAATATTCAGGAACCTCATGGTCATTAAAAACCATGGGCTTGATGTCAAAAGCTAAAAGTGTATCGATCACTCCTGCCCCTGTTGCTAAAACCCTTTTAGGATTAATCGGAAGTCCTTCAATAATCATCTTTCTTCTGATTGCAGCATATACAGTTGGTGAAACACCGACAAAACTTTTAAATTTGTTACTAAAATAAAATTCATCAGTATAGCCCACTTGGAGGGCTATATCTTTTATGCTGCATTTTTGAGATACCATCAGTTCCTTTGCACGCTTTATCCGCAACTCGCTTATATATTTGTTAGGACTGATCCCCATCCTTTGCTTGAAAAGCTTGGAAAAATAACTGGGAGTTAAACCGGCTTTTTGAGAAAGTGTTTCAAGACTTAAGTTCTCCATGTATTTTGTTTCAATATAATGGGCAATTTCCTTTATGCACCGCTCTATGTAAAGGCATTCGCTTTCTTTATTTTTATAATGGTTTTCAATAAGTAAGTCCAAGAGCTGATAAAATGCCGACTTTATCTTTAGTGCATTGTGTTTTTCATTCCAGAGGCCTGTCAATGCTGTTAAAATTTTGTAAATTTCAAACCAGCAGCCCTGCCACAATTCGTTTTTAAGAGGCAGCTGCATAAGAAATTGTTTTTCTGCAGATAAAAAAGTAATAATATATAGCTTCACCTCTGATTCGGAAGAGGCTGAAATCCTCATTCCCGGGTTTAAAACCAGTACATCCTCCTCTTTACCTGTGAAAATCTTTCCTTCTAAATAAACCTTATATTTTCCATACACAACAAAACATAAAGCATGGTTTTTTGTATGAAGATAAAGATTTTTATGAGGTGGATATTTTTTAATAAAAAAACCGGTGATTGTAAAAGCTGTATTATTTAAAAGTTCCAAATGTCTGGACTGGTCCATAAAATGGTCACCCTTTCAATAAGAACAAAATAATCTTTCTTGCGCTGATGTTGAAGAAAAACTCCTCTTTTTCACCCAATTTTATAAAAAGCTTAAATAATTTTATAATCTGCAATCTGACATTTTGTTAAAGATAGAGGCACAATACATATTTTTTTATTTTGATTGTATTATAATGACATCAGGTAATCAATAATGAATTTCATTATTAACAACTTTATTTTAAGTATATAGAGATAAGGCAAATTTATGATATTGTACAAAAAATCCAGCCATTTATTCATTGAAACAGCCGGACTATGTACATCCTTAAGTTGTTCAAATAGCCTTTAGGCGTTTTTATACAAACGTAACGTTGGTTGTTGTCAATTGCTAATTACAAAATTTTGTTGTTATTATGGACTTCAACAACTATTTGTTGTATTATTGCTTAAACTGGCTATTTATTTTAATGTCTCTACTGACTACCTCCTTGGCCGGACAAATATCAAAAACCCTTACGAACCTGAAACAATAGCGGCCCACCATGGTGGAGAAGAATGGACAGAAGATGAACTGGAGGACATTGAAAAGTTTAAGGAATTTATGCGGATGCGAAGATAACAAAAAGAGAAGGAGGATAATCGTTAATGGATAGTGAGAAGATTTATGATTTAATGGAAAAGCTTTACATTGAAATGCAGAAAGGCTTTGAAAAGGTAGACAAGCAGTTCCAGCAGGTAGATAGTAAAATAGACAGTTTGGATAACAGAATAGACAGTTTGGATAACAGAATAACTAATTTAGAAAACGAACTAAAGGATGTTAAAAAAGTTGTCTTAAAAATAGAACATGACCATGGGGATAAACTAAAAGCCCTATTTGATGGATTTAAACAGAATTCAGATAAGCTTGACCGTATTGAAGCAGAGGTAACAAAACACGATGAATTTATCCTAAAGAAAATAATTAAATAATCCTTGGAGGTTTAAGGGGACATATATGTTTTCTAAAAACTTCCAAAGAAAGTGCTATCTAAGATTGAACTAAGTGAAAACATAAAACTCCATGGGTTAAGGCTTAAAGATATAAAAACAACAGCAAATATATACGCTCATGTAACGCCTAAGAAAAAAGAAAAAGCCGCCCATAAAATGGACGGTTTGTTAAGAAAACATTCCTAATTACATTACAATTGCATTACATTGAATAATTTGCAGATTATCCAAAGCTGAATATCCTTTGATACCAATGGAGCCCACAGCCGGACTTGAACCGGCGACCTTCGCCTTACCATGGCGACACTCTGCCTGCTGAGCTATGTGGGCGCATAATGAAAGAGGACACACCCCATTATAGCTAGATTCTGGAATCGGGGAATGTCCCCGCTAAAATGCCTTAAAATAAAAATTGGTTGCGGGGGAAGGATTCGAACCTACGACCTTCGGGTTATGAGCCCGACGAGCTGCCAGCTGCTCCACCCCGCAACGAATGTTGTTAATGCTATTAAATTAAATATGGTGGAGAGGACTGGATTCGAACCAGTGAAGGCTGAGCCAGCAGATTTACAGTCTGCCCCCTTTGGCCAACTCGGGAACCTCTCCATATAAATGTCAGTCATTGTTTCTCGTTGACTGACAAAAGTTATTATATCATGCTGCTAGAATTAAGTCAATAAAAATATGATGGCAATTTATGGTTTAAGCTTCCCTTTTTTCAAGGTATCTTTCTAGCTTTCTCTTGACCCTTTGAAGGGCATTGTCAATGGACTTAACATGTCTTTTCAACTCGTATGCTATTTCCTGGTAGGATTTGCCCTCTAAATATGACATTAAAACCTTCCACTCAAGAGAACTTAAGATCTCGCCCATTTTTTCCTCAATATCACCAAACTCTTCCTGGCTAATAATTAGTTCTTCCGGGTCGGTAATTTTGGAGCCGGAAATAACGTCTAGCAATGTTCTGTCAGAGTCTTCGTCATAAATGGGTTTGTTAAGAGATACATAAGAATTCAGAGGAATGTGTTTCTGTCTTGTGGCAGTTTTAATAGCTGTAATAATCTGTCTGGTAATGCACAGTTCAGCAAAAGCCCTAAATGATGAGAGCTTGTCGCAGCGAAAATCTCTAATGGCTTTATAAAGACCAATCATGCCTTCTTGAATAATATCTTCCCGGTCGGCTCCGATCAAAAAATACGACCTGGCTTTGGCCCTTACAAAATTCTTGTACTTATTAATTAAATACTCTTGAGCTGCATCGTCTCCTGCCTGAGCAATTTCCACAATGTCTTCATCAACCAAAACTTCGTAGCTAAGATACATATCGCTTTGAGCATTTACACTCATGGCATCGCCTCCACTTGAAGTTTAAATAAAAAGGTATTTCTATAATAAATACCCTCTAAAAGTATATTCATTTATAAATACCCTCATCACAACTATACGCAAGTCTTGTACACAACTTGCCAAAAACTTTCACGGAGGCAAACAAATTAGTTTGTCCATCTCAACGCCATAATTATACATTAAAATGCTTCTAAAATCAACTTTATTTTCC
>JAGXSK010000106.1 GCA_018333845.1 Clostridia bacterium
TAATGAATCAGAACTACAAAATTAACATAAGCAAGAATGCGTTGAGATTTATTGATAAACAGGACATTCAGCAAAGAAAGAGGATCTTGACTGCTATTTATGGATTGCCTGAAGGTGATGTAAAGAAGTTAAAAGGCTATGAGTATTATAGACTTAGAGTTGGGGATTTCAGAGTTATTTTTACAAAGAATGATAAAGAACTCCTGATACTGGTTATCGATATAAGAAATAGAGGGCAAACATATGAGAATTTATAAATTTGTCGTACAGGAATGTACGATTTTTTATTTAATATCACAGGATAATCATAATGAACCTTATCATAATTGATAGTGATTTTAGTGAAATCAATTCAATTAATAATTTGCCTGAAAAGTCATTAATCTTTAAAAACCTTAACTTTAAATTAAAAATGTATATTTTTGTTGAAACAGGGCTAAAATAACTTGTGAACGGCCCATTTAGAAAAACCTGCCAGAAAATAAAAAAGAAAACATTAAAGCAGGACAGAAAACAAACAACCAAAAACAAAAAAAGAAAATAAAAATGAATTTAAATTTGATAAAGAGGTGAAATTATGTATCACCATAAGCTGAAAATGATCCTTGCCATCCTGCTGGGGGTATTCATGGTGATAGCTTTTACAGCTTCTCATGTATCAGCTAATGACGCCATAACCCAGCAGCTGCTGTCATCGGGACAGGTAGATCCTGGCACAGCAGCAAGGGTCAATGCCTATACAGCCTTGTATCAGGTTAAGCCAGGAGATACTTTATGGGACATTGCTTACAAGTATAGAACAGACTGGGAAATGGTTGCGGCAATGAACAACTTATCCCAGAATTTCATTAGACCAGGACAAATACTAGTGCTCCCTGTGGAGAGAGAAGTAGTCTACACAGTGCAAAGGGGCGATTTTCTTAACAAGATTGCTGGAATGTTTAATGTAACAGTATATGAAATTGCAAAAGCAAATGGCATAGCTAATCCCAATATTCTAGCTGTAGGCCAGGAGCTTATTATTCCAGGAGTCCAAAATTCATTTCCAGTAAATAGTACTGACAATACCAGACTCAGGAGTGTAACAACAGCCAGTCGTGGTTCAGTGGTTAGCTTTTTATGGCCATGTGTGGGCCAAATAACTTCTGCTTTTGGGCCGAGAAGCAATGGTTTTCACCATGGATTGGATATTGCTGCTCCAAGGGGGGTAGAGGTAAAGGCTGCACGCAGCGGCAGGGTTGAATTTGCCGGATGGCTGAATATCTATGGCAGGACAGTAATAATAAACCATGGAAATGGCTATCAAACCCTCTATGCCCATAATAATCAGCTTTTAGTAAAGGAAGGTCAAAACGTGGCAGCTGGAGAAAGAATTGCTACTATAGGAGCTACCGGCAATGCCACAGGACCCCACGTGCACTTTGAGATAATAGTTGACGGTAAAAGGGTTGATCCCATGAGGTTTCTAAGAAACTAACTAAATTGGGGACATTCCTGTCGTGGAAGATGGCAGTATTCGACAGGTGTGTCCCCTTTCCTTAGGTGGGACATTCCTGTCGTGGAAGATGGCAGTATTCGACAGGTGTGTCCCCTTTCCCTTTCCTTGGATATTTTATGTTTGCAAAGGATTTTTTTCTATGCTATAATATCAACAGTTTGCTGATAGTTCTAAACTGTACTTATAACACACTAGAACACATAATTTAGGGGAAAGGGGTGTGCTTCAGATGAAAAAAAATACTCACCCAAAATATGAGCCAACTACTATAACCTGTGCATGTGGTTTTATCATTGATACCAGATCTACTAGTAAAGACATTAGGGTTGAAGTATGCTCAAAATGCCATCCTTTCTACACCGGCTCAAAGCAGCGTATTGTCGAAAAAGGTGGCCGGGTTGAAAGATTTAAAAAGAAATACGGTATGGATGGGTAACAATAACGGAGCACCTGCTCCGTTTTTTGCTGTGAAATTATTTTTGTTATTTTACACATTCTGATATAATAATCCAGTAAGATTATCTAAAAAATTTAGTACTACAGCAAAATTTAGCAATTAGCGGAGCCATGGGCTACTCACCCGAGGGTCACCGCAGTGCAACGAAGGTCCCAAGGGAAGACGATGGAACCGTCCCCATGGCATCCCTATGGCGAGGAATGTAACGAAACGAGTAACCTTTCGCTGTAGTATTAGGCGCAGATTATTAGATTAAAGCCCTTCCTCCTCATTATGAATCTTCGGAGTCTTGCCGGCAAAAAAAGCTGGAGGTCTAGGATGTTGGCTGTTATCCTGGAAATAATAAACAGCAAGACCATTGAGGGCATACTAAGGTTAGATTACATAATAATAAGAATAGCATTATATAGTTAGAGGTGAATGTAAATGTTTGACAAGTTAGAAAGCATAGAAAAAAAATATGATGAATTGACCATGATGATGACAGATGCAAATGTTCTATCTAATCAAAAGGAACTGCAAAGGATTGCTAAAGCCCATTCAGACCTCCAGGAAATTGTCAGTACCTACCGGGCTTACAAAAAGGCTGAAAAGGACTATAATGAAGCTGACAGCCTTATTAAAGAAGGAGGCCTTGAGCCAGACTTTAAAGAAATGGTAGAAACGGAAAGGGAAGAAGCTGCAGAAACCAAGAAAAAACTTGCTGAAAAACTGCGGATTCTTCTTTTGCCCAGGGACCCTAACGACAGCAAGAACGTTATCATGGAGATTAGAGCCGGAGCAGGTGGGGGTGAAGCTGCCCTGTTTGCAGGGGATTTATTTAAGCTCTATGTAAAATATGCTGAAAGCAAGGGCTGGAAGATAGAGGTTTTAAGTGTCCATGAAACAGACATTGGAGGCTTTAAAGAGATTGTCTTCTTGATTGAAGGCAATGGTGCCTACAGCCTGTTAAAATATGAAAGTGGAGTTCATAGGGTTCAAAGAATTCCCACAACAGAATCAGGGGGCAGAATCCATACCTCAACTGCGACAGTTGCAGTTTTGCCTGAGGTTGAAGAAGTGGATGTTGAGATTGACCCTAATGATTTAAGGATAGATGTATTCTGTTCAAGCGGACCTGGCGGTCAGTCAGTAAATACTACCCAGTCTGCCGTTAGGGTTACCCACATGCCTTCAGGCATAGTTGTATCCTGCCAGGATGAAAAATCCCAGCTAAAGAATAAGGAAAAGGCTCTAAAGGTGCTAAGGGCAAAGCTCTATGAAAAGGCCCAGGAGGAGCAGCAGCAGGCAATGGCAGGAAACAGAAAGAGCCAGGTAGGAACTGGCGATAGGAGCGAAAGGATACGTACCTTTAATTATCCACAGGGCAGGGTAACTGACCATAGAATAGGCTTGACATTACACAAGCTTGACATGATACTCCTGGGGGATATACAGGAAATTATTGATGCTCTGATAGCTCATGACCAGTCAGAGCAATTAAAAGACGTTGAGTAACACCTCTTAAAACTGTAGTAAAGTGCAAGTAAGCGAAAAACCAAAAGTGGAAGTTGGAAGGAATTATTGAAAGGAATTATGGATAAAAGAGTCAGTGTTATTATTGAAGAAGGGGCTAACCTTTTAGAAAAGGCAGGGGTGGTCAATGGAAGGTCCGAGGCCACCCTTTTATTGCGTTACATTAAAAAATGGCAGCTGCACCAATTATTAATGAACATGCAGGAAGCTATGCCCCAGGAAGAGACTGAAGAATTCTTAAAACTAGTCCAGGTAAGGAAAACAGGCTATCCCCTGCAATATATTACAGGAATCCAGGAATTCATGGGCTTGGCATTTGAAGTAAACCCTCATGTATTAATACCCAGGTATGATACAGAAGTCCTTGTTGAAGCTGCGTTAAAAAAAAACCTGCCGCCCAAAGCCAGGGTTGTAGATGTTGGAACCGGCAGCGGTGCAATTGCCATTTCCCTGGCCAAGTTTAAGCCGCAGTGGGAAATATATGCCGTTGATATAAGTGGAGAAGCCCTTGAGATTGCCAAGAAAAACTCTAGAAAGCATGACGTAAGGGTCATCTTCCTCCAGGGTGATTTATTAGAACCTATAAAAAACGCCAGAATTAAACCTGACCTGATAATATCCAATCCGCCCTATATACCATCAGGGGAGATTGCTGACCTGATGAGGGAGGTTCAATTTGAACCATACCTTGCCCTGGAGGGGGGAAAAGATGGCCTGGATGTGTATAGAAGGCTTATACCCCAGGCATATTCATGCTTGGACAGGCAGGGTTGTCTCGCCCTGGAGACAGGATATGCTCAAGGCAAGGCAGTAAGGGAGCTCTGTAAAAGCGAGGGTTTTCAGCAGGTAGAAATAATCAAGGACTATCAAAACCATGACAGGGTGGTAACTGGCGTCAAGTAAAAAATAATTCTACAATACATTTCCTAACATATTCTTAAGTATATAAGGGAGAAGCTGGAAGCTTCAAGTCTTATACTTTTGAATAGTACTACAGCGAAATTTAGCAATTAGCGGAGTCATGGGGACGGTTCGAGGGTCACCGTAGTGCAATGAAGGTCCAAAGGGAAAACGATGGAGCCGTCCCCATGGCGTAGCCTTTCGCTGTAGTAATAGTTAGGAGAAAAATAATGGACTGGATAGGTTTTTACAATATAATAGTATCTGCAGGCAGTTTCTTTAACAAAAATCAAAGCATCATTGATGTTATTATAGTGCTTGTGGCTATCAAGGTTTTTGGACATATAAGCAAAACCCTTGGTCAGCCTTCAGTACTAGGTAAAATTCTAGCAGGTATAATCATTGGCCCCTCCTTTCTAGGCCTGGTAACTCAGGGCCCTCTAATTAAAGGACTTGCAGAAATAGGAGTAATACTGCTGATGTTTCTGGCAGGACTTGAGACAAATACCAATAGATTATTAAGAAGCCTGCGTCCAGCAGCATATTCTGCTCTATTAGGGGTAATGATACCATTAGTTGCTGGTTTTATATTAGGACTTTTCTTTGGATATGGCAGGGGTGAATCAGCCTTTATAGGTGTAGTGCTGGTTGCAACCTCGGTAAGCATTTCCGTGCAAGTATTGCGCGAAATGGGAAAGCTCCAGTCTAAAGAAGGATTAACCATTCTAGGTGCAGCTGTTCTCGATGATATCATAGGCCTGATAATTTTAAGTGTAGTCATAGGTATTGCCATGGGTGGCTTAAATACACTGCATATAGGCACCGTGCTGCTTAAAGTAATGGTTTTCTTTGGAGCTGCCCTGTTTATTGGCAAATTCTTTTTTCCCCTGCTCTTTAGCATAACAGCTAAAATGCAGGTGTCTGTGCCAGTGGTGACCACCTGTATCATAGTGGCCCTTATCTATGCAGTTGCTGCCCAGTATATGGGCCTGGCTGGAATAATAGGGGCATATCTTGCTGGACTAATGGTAAGGAGTGCCAATAATAAGGGTGAAACCCTGGTTAAATCACTTGAAACTGTGGGATATTCCTTCTTCATTCCCTTTTTCTTTGCTGGTATAGGTCTTGAAGTTGCACCAGGTGCCATGTCAAAAGAGATCATACCCTTTGCCGTATTAATAATTCTAGCAGCTGTAGTAAGCAAATTCCTTGGATGTGCCCTTGGAGCACTGCTAGGAGGTCTGTCCCCTGGATCGGCGCTCATAGTAGGAGCAGGCATGATTGCCAGGGGAGAAGTTGCCCTGATTATTGCTAAATTCGGTAATGACACAGGACTAATAGGCAGTGAGCTGTTTACTGTTATGGTAATAATGGCTATTATTACCACAGTTTTATCCCCGCCTCTGATAAGATTCTTCATAAGGCAGATTTAGTTTAAGGTTAGTGAAGCTTGCCTTTTAAAGTGGCAAAATCCAGGAGGGCAAGAGAAAGTCTTGTACCTGTCTTTTGAAAGGAGATATTTATGATCACAAAATATCGAAAGGTAGATCCCCTTTATCCAAATATTATGGTTTTAAAATGTGCTGCTGAGATTATTCAAGAGGGAGGTGTTGCAGCCTTTCCTACAGAGACAGTTTATGGCCTGGGTGCAGACGGCTTTAATGAAGATGCCCTGGAAAAAATATTTATTGCCAAGGGCCGGCCAAGGGATAATCCCTTAATACTCCATGTTGCATCCTCAAAAGAAATTGTTGATGTGGCCAGCTATGTATCAGCCAGGGCCAAGAAGGCTATCAATGCCTTCTGGCCTGGGCCTTTAACCCTTGTTCTGCCAAAGAATCCTCAGGTTCCAAAGGAGGTTTCAGCCGGCCTGGCAACGGTGGCTGTGAGAATGCCCGCCCATCCCATAGCTTTAAAGCTTATCAAGCTGGCAAGGGTCCCTGTGGCAGCACCTAGTGCTAATCTATCAGGAAGGCCCAGCACCACTACAGGCTTTCATGTTTTAAAGGATCTAAAGGGCAAGATTGATATGATTGTGGATGGCGGACCATGCCGTTGGGGTATTGAGTCAACTGTTGTGGACTTTACCGATGAGATACCTACTATTCTAAGGCCAGGCGCTGTTACCAGGGAGATGCTTGAAAGTGTAGTTGGAAAGGTTATTTATGATCCTGGTTTAAAAAACACTCAAGCAGCTCCCAAATCCCCAGGTGTAAAATATCTCCACTATGCACCCAGGGGTGACATGTACCTGGTGCAAGGGGACAATCCCCACTTGATTGCAGCCAAACTAAAGGAGCTAATCCAAAGCTATAAAGCAAATGGGAAAAGGGTAGCACTTGTTGCTGCTAATGAAATAATTCAAATGCTAGACAAAACAAATCCGGATTATCCTGCTAATCATCTAGACTATCTAGGAAATCTGGGTTCAAAATATGAACAAGAATTAATTGCCTCTAGACTCTATCACCTGCTGAGAAATTGTGATAGATTTGATATAGACATTGTTTTAACAGTAGGCCTTTCTGAGGAAGGCCTGGGTGCAGCTATCATGAATCGCCTTTTAAAAGCCAGCGGCAATAAGGTAATCAAGGCATAATCCCTAAGGTAAGGTAATACTCGGGTTTTCATGTGAATAGACTTGTAGCAGGGTTTAGATTTTTGTTGGCGAAGGGAGTAAATCTATGCTGCAGGTAATGATACTAAGCCTTTTGGCAGGCCTTGCAACTCTTCTGGGAGGAATAGCCGTTCTTATCCTTGGGCGGCCAACAGAGAGATCCCTGGCAATTTTTCTCGGCCTGGCAGTTGGGATAATGCTGGGGGTTATAATCCTGGATTTGCTGCCATCAGCCTATGCCCATGGAACAGTATTTACAGCATTTTATGGATTTATTTTTGGTAAGATATTTTTATTCCTCATTGGCCAAATACTTGAATTGATTTCGCCAGCAGCACCAGCCCAGAGGAATATGAGATATCTGTTAAATATGGGTTATCTTATTGCTGTTGGAATAGCCCTGCATGATCTTCCTGAGGGTATAGCCATTGCAGTGGGGTACGCTGCACAGGAACACCTGGGCTGGTTGATTGCCCTTGCTATTGGCCTGCATAATATACCTGAAGGAATGGCAGCTGCGGCACCTTTAAGGATGGGAGGGATGAGGCCTTTTGCAATTGTTATTATTATTGGTCTGGTAAGCTTATTTACACCCCTGGGAACTATAATAGGCCTTTATATAGTAAGCATATCACCTGAAAAAATTTCCTTTCTCCTTGCCCTTGCAGGAGGTGCAATGAGCTACATAGTGTTGTTCAAGCTGATTCCAGAAGCACGCCAGAAGCATCCAAATTATGCCAGATTAGGAGCTGCTGTTGGATTTGCCATTATTGTATTCTTGTCTATTATCCATGGATAAAGAAGACTTGGTTCCTTATTTCGAGCTTACAGGCTGTGCGAAGATAAAGAAATTGCTTCAAAAAAGGAATTTAAGGGAATAATAACATAGAAGTCCAACAATAGATGAGGCAGGGCAGATGGGCAAGCAAGGAGGAAAATAATGGAGTTTTTAACTGTATTAATAATCGCAGTAGCTTTAGGAACAGATGCTTTTTCCATGGCCATAGGAATTGGAGCCTGTAACATAAGATACAGGCAGATAATAATTATTTCTCTAGTGGTCCTTGTGTTCCATATTTTCATGCCTCTTATAGGCTTATCTTTAGGATTCCTGGTGGGCAGGGCCATGGGCAGGCTGGCAGAAATTGCAGGAGCACTGGTTCTGGCATTTATAGGAGTATTAATGATTAGAGAGGGTATTAAAGGCGATGACGGGGAGGGTGTGCCAGTGGCACTTAAACCCCTGGGGTTAATTAGTCGAAAGGGAGGTAAGCTTAGAGTCACAGCAGGCTTTTGGGGGTGTACAGTTCTTGCAGCCAGTGTGAGTTTAGATGCCTTGACGGTGGGTTTTGGCCTTGGTGCATTGCATTTTAATTTAACCCTTACTGTCCTTACAATAGGCTTAGTTGCAGGTATCATGACAGCCCTGGGTTTTCTTTTTGGCAAAAAGGCAGGAGGCTGGCTTGGTGACAAAGCCCAGATTGTTGGTGGGGTAATATTATTTGGTATAGGCATTAGGATGTTCTTTTTCTAGGAGGGGGTCTTTGTGTTTACAATATTGTTTGTGTGTACTGGCAACACCTGCAGAAGTTCAATGGCCCAGGCAATAGCCAGGGGTATATTATCACAAAAAGACGCTGCAAAAAAGGTGAAGGTTATTTCTGCAGGCACGTCAGCAATACCTGGCAGTAAAGCAGCAGAATCTGCCATTGCAGTTATGGAGGAAAGGGGTTTAGACTTAAAAAAACATACAGCAAGACAGTTAACCCCAGAACTAATTGATGAGGCTGATCTTGTCTTTACAATGACCAGGAATCATAAACAACATGTGCTAACCATGGCTCCACATGCCCAGAAAAAGGTGTTTGCTTTAAAGGAATATGTTCATAACCTTGATTTTACAAAAACAGAAAGAGAAGCTTTAAAAAAACTGGAAGAACAAATGCTGGATATGGATGTGGATGTGGATATGGATGTTTATGACCCCATTGGACAACCCGTTGAGGTGTACAAGGAATGTGCAGATGAATTGGAATATAATATTAAATTAATATTGGAAAAGATCATCAAGGATTTGTCAAATCAGCAGGAATTAAACAATATTTAACGAATATAGATACATTTAAGTTGTATTAAATATAGGATTGATATTAAGGAGGATTTATGAAGGTAGCAGTTGCTAGTGACCATGGCGGATTTGTTCTCAAGGGCAAGATCCTGGAATACTTGAAAAAAAAGGATATAGAGTTTGAGGATATGGGTACATATGAATGTGCATCTGTTGATTATCCTGAGT
>JAGXSK010000107.1 GCA_018333845.1 Clostridia bacterium
AATAGCTTGATGCTATTATTAGATGGTATTTTTAACAATCATAGAATTTCCCCTATTACATTAGTCCATAACCCCAAGGGTTCTATTACCAAAGACTTTAACAGGGTTCATGAGTATGCAATTTTTATAACAAACGAGGACGAAAAAAATTGTATAACTCGTACTTTAGAAGAAAATGATACTCCTAGAAAAATGAGGCGTTGGGGTGAAAACTCCTTACGGACAGAGAGAAGACTGTCATTCTACCCGATATATATAAAAGATGGACGAATAACTAGAATTGGTGAGGTACCACCTGATGATTTTCATCCATCTGGAAAAAATGTTAAATTAAAAAATAGAGAGATTGAAGTATGGCCTATTGATCAAGATGGTATTGAACGCAGATGGAATTTTGGACTTGATACTATAGAGAGTAATCTAAATAGAATCGCGGTAATTGAGGATAATGGTATTTTTGACCTGTTTGTAACTCATGAACTTACAGTTCCTAAAACTGTGTGGACTGGCGGATTATATGATGCTGGCAACTATGGAAATACTCTCTTAATAAATCTGCTTGGGAAAAAGTTATTTGATTTTCCAAAGTCAATAAATACAGTCAAACAGTGTATTTATCTAGCTACTACAAATAATAAATCATCACTAATCCTCGACTACTTCGCCGGTTCCGGCACCACAGGTCATGCAGTAATTAACCTAAACCGTGAGGATGAAGGCAACCGTAAATATATTCTAGTAGAAATGGGAGAGTATTTTAATACAGTTACCAAGCCCCGTATTAAGAAAATAATCTACTCCAAAGACTGGAAGGACGGCAAGCCCCAGAGTAGGAATACTGGTGTCTCACAGATTTTTAAATACATGAGGCTAGAAGGCTATGAAGATACCTTAAACAATATAGAATTTAGCCGCACACCAGAGCAGGAAAAACAGCTAAGTTACAATACTAAATTCTTCAATGAATATCTGGTATCCTATATGCTCGATATGGAAAGCAGGGATAGCCTACTTAACCTGGACCAATTTAAAAAGCCCTTTGACTACAAGCTGAAAATAACTCAAAACAATGAGGCCAAAGAAACAACCATTGACCTGGTGGAAACATTTAATTATCTCCTAGGGCTAACCGTAACAACACAAGGAGCTACGGCAAGCTTTGATGCTGCTCCTGACAAGAACGGCGAATACGAAAATGCTGTAAAACTAGTAATGGACAAGTTCGGCAGATATTCCTTTAAAACAATAGAAGGTATGCTGCCTGGTGGATGCAAAGCTTTAATTATCTGGCGTAATCTAACAGATGACTTAACAACAGATAATGCCGCACTAGATGCTTTCTTTATGAACTATTGCATTGATGCTGGTACTAGAGACTTTGATGTTATCTATGTCAATGGGGATAACAATCTTGAGAACTTACGCAAAGAAAAAGAGCAGTGGAAAGTGCATTTAATCGAGCTTGAATTTAAGAAGAGAATGTTCGAGGAGGTATAAACATGGCAGCAAAGGGGACAAGCAGAGCAAAAAAAAGCATTAACCTTAACGACTGTCTAGTGCTTAATAAATATTTCCTCTCTCTCTTTGGCAAAAAAGACTTCAAAAGTCTTGCTGAGGACATGAAGTCTGCAGATTTAGAAGGGTACAATGAAGAAAACACCTCATATTTCCATGAATTTATCCTCCGCAAATATCTAAAGCTTGGTTTATTAAACAAGGAGAAATTAAAGGAATATGATGAAAACATCTTCAGGTATGTACAGCACATAGGTGAAGGGCGAGGCGGACTTACCCTTAAGTATTTTCAGTACCTAGCTTTACTTTTTACTGAAATGTACCTTGATCGCTATTTCCTTGATAGAGAAGATTTCATTTCTGCCCTGAATGCATTCTTACATGACTTTAACTCTGAAAATGAAGGAGACATAGTTGCTCCTTATACTGCTGATAGCCTAAACAAACTTGCCTTTATGTGTGCTACAGGCAGCGGCAAGACTCTTATCATGCACATAAACATCTTGCAGTATCAGCATTACTTCAAAAAAGCCCAGGAGTATAACAAAAGCCTGACAATTAATAAAATCATCCTACTTACACCAAACGAAGGCTTATCTAAACAGCATATTGAGGAAATGATGCTATCATCTATTCCCTGCAGAATATTTGAAAAAAATACACTTTATGAAAGAGGCGAAATTCTAGTCATTGACATCAACAAGCTCGTAGAGCAGGGCAAGGTGAAAACAGTTTCAGTTGATAGTTTTGAACAGAATAATTTAGTTCTAGTTGATGAAGGACATAAGGGTCTTTCGGGTAATGTCTGGTATGATCTTCGCAGCCGAATGTCAGAAGATGGGTTTTCCTTTGAATACTCAGCTACCTTCAAACAGGCTATTAAAGAGGAAAAAAAGAAATCTGATGCCGAGGCCCTAGCACATCAATACGGCAGGGCTATCATCTTTGATTATTCCTATAAGTACTTTTATAACGATGGCTACGGAAAGGAATACCGTATCTACAATTTAAAAGATAGCCTTTCTAAAGTGCAGCGGGAGACATATTTAACTGGCTGCTTGCTTAGCTTCTACCAGCAAATGAAGATTTACCTAAGTGATAGAGAAGCATTTGTGCCCTTTAATATAGAAAAGCCTTTACTTGTGTTTGTGGGTAATAGTGTCAACAAGAGTGTCAGTATAAATGAGCTGACAGATGTACAGGAAGTATTGGCCTTTATTAATGAATTTACATGGAAAAAGGAGAAAACCTTAGAGCGACTTAAAATGCTTTTGGATGACAATACAGGACTGCTTGATGAAAGGGGCCATGAGTTATTCTATGGCGAATTCTCTTTTTTACAGGTGTTATTTAACCAGAGTGCTGAAGCAGTTTATGATGATATTTTAAAGACAGTATTTGATACTAACTCAACGGGTAGATTGCACCTGGTAAACCTCAAACAGCTTCCAGGTGAAGTTGGGCTGCGTATTGGCAGCGATAATGAATTTTTTGGGGTAATCAATGTTGGCGTTGGCGGGGACAACGACCTAATAAAAAACATTGAAAAAGGCAAGACCGGGATTATTACGGATGAGAACCAGTTTGAAAGTGAATCACTGTTTGATAGGATAAATGATAAGTATTCAAGGATTAATATTCTCATTGGTTCAAAAAAGTTTACAGAAGGATGGAACAGCTGGAGAGTTTCTACCATGGGCCTAATTAACTTTGCCAGGGGTGAGGGCTCCCAGGCCATTCAACTTTTTGGAAGAGGTGTGCGGTTAAAGGGCCATGACAACTGTCTTAAACGGAGTTCTAAGCTGGACTACCCAGTCACCATACCCAATAACATTAGAAAGATTGAAACCCTGACCATATTTGGTGTAAAAGCTGATTATATGACCCAGTTCAAGGAATACCTTGAAAAAGAGGATCTGGACTTAAATGAGTCAATTAAAGAATTTAAACTGCCTGTAATCAGTCGTTTCCTTGATGCGAAAGACAAATTGAAGGTAATTAAAGTTAAAGATGGTATTAGCTTTAAAAGACAGTCTAAACGACTTGTCCTTTGCCCACCAACAGAAGGCTTTATGGAAAACCTAGTAAGAAATAAAGTTAAGGTTGATTATAATGCTACAATTCAGAGTCTTACTTCTTTAAAGGGTGAGGGTATAAACTTCCAAAGGGACGAGGTGGTTTTGCAGGCCAAACATCTCGCATTTTTGTACGAGGACAAGATATACAAAGAACTGCTGCAGTATAAAGCCCAGAAGGGTTACTATAATATAAGCATTGAAAAGCCATTGTTAAAAGACATACTTGAACAAAGAGGTTGGTACACATTATTTGTTCCTGAGTCTTTAGTGGAAATAGATAGTTTTAATAAAATCGGCAGAGTTAATGATATTTGTGTGATGCTGCTAAAAAACTATCTTGACAGGTTCTTTAAATATCATAAAGCCCAGTGGGAAGCACCTTATCTTATCTATGGGGATTTAAAGGAAAATGACGGGAACTTTATCCATGAGTACAATATAACTTTATTTAACACAGACAGATGTGATGAATTTGAGCAGCTATTCACAGGAATTAAGGAAGCCCTAGAGAAAGATAGGCGTCTTGCCAAGTATGAAGATAAACTGCTTAATTTCAGATACTTTGATTTTTACAGCCACCTTTACACACCACTGATTTCTATTGACCAGGGTATTCGCATAGAGGTTTCGCCTGTTAGTTTAAATACTGATGAAAAGCTATTTATTGATAAACTAAAAGCTTATTGCGATAACAACCCGGCAGCTTTTAAGGAAAAGAGAATGTACCTGCTGCGAAACAAAAGTAGGGTAGGCATGGGCTTTTTTGAAGCAGGCAATTTCTATCCTGATTATATCATGTGGATTGCTGAGGGTGATAAGCAGCATATTTCATTTATTGATCCCAAGGGTATCAGGATGCTGGAGAAAAACATAAATAACCCCAAAATCAATTTTTATAAAACTATTAAAGAATTAGAGACTCGGCTGCAGTCAACCTGTGCTGAAAAGCAGATTACCTTAAACTCATTTATAATTTCCGGCACACCCGCTGTTGATGCCTGTATAGCATATAATGTTAAAAGACAAGAATTTGAAAATAGAAACGTTTTGTTTTTGGAAGATGAGGACTGTGTGGAGAAAATGATGAGTAGGTTGCTGTAGACGGAATAATGTTGTGTAAAATAACATTTGACAAATAGAACTAATTAGTTATATTATGATGGTAGAGGGGAACAATAAAAATGTATGAAATTGAAATTTACGAGGATAAGAAAGGCAACTCACCCATTGCAGATTTTTTAGAGAAACTTAATATTAGAGCTAAAACAAGCAAAGCACATCGGATAAGGCTAAAAAAAATATCTGAGTATATAGAGCTTTTAAGAGCATACGGAACTAGGGCAGGGCTGCCGGCAACAAAACATATTGATGGTGACATATGGGAGCTTCGCCCAACCAATGACCGTATATTATTTGCATATTGGCAGGATGATAAATTTATTCTACTTCACCATTTTGTAAAAAAGACCAGAAAAACTCCTAAAAGCGAAATAGAAAAAGCTAAGGGTAATCTCCATGATTTCTTAGAAAGGAATGAATGACATGGCTGGTAAAACAAGAAAATGGAAGGATATATATGAAAATCTTGATGCATTAACACGAGAAGATAGAAATGAAATAGATCTTAAGGTTAAGATCGTTGGTGAAATATTAGAAGCCCGTAAGGGGAAGGGCCTTACCCAAAAGGAGCTTGAGGCCATAAGTGGTGTAAAACAGACTTTTATAGCAAGACTTGAGAATAACCGTATGGATCCACAACTGACCACTATTTTAAAATTACTACATCCACTAGGTATGACACTGGCAGTTGTTCCCATGGAGGGTCAGCACAAAAGTACTCACGAATGAAACTAACTAGCAATTAAAGCAACACCAGCTATGCTCCTAAAGACAGCAGCTTGGGACTTATCTATAAAAAACATACTAAAAAATACCACATACCTCTTGACATTATTTCAAGGGGTATGTTAAAGTTTATTTGTCAGCAAAAAAGCGAACAAGAGTAAATTTTAATTTATTAAACACCAATTTAATTTAAAGAAGATTAGTAAACAAAAATTAATTAAAAGAAAATTAATGAAAAGTGATTTTGGTTAATAAGATGGAGTGAAAAAGAGATGAATGCCAAAGATATGAGGTTTGGAGATTTTATTAAAGCCAAGAGAATGGAAAGAGGAATAACACTAAGAACATTAGCAGAGATAATTGATGTTTCTCCAACTTACTTAAGTGACATTGAAAACAACAGGCGCTACCCAATGGACAATCAAAAAATTGAGATACTGATTAAAGAGCTCAGTATTAGCCCTGAGGAGCAGGAAAAGCTATATGACCTGGCTGGTAAGGAGCGCCATGAAGTTTCCCCTGACTTATTAGAGTACACAATGGATTCCGAGGTCTCCGCTTATGTTAGAACAGCCTTAAGAAAAGCAAAGGAAAACGCTGCTACTGTTGATGATTGGAAACGGATTATAGAAAACTTTGAAAGAAAGGGTAAGGATTAATAGATGTTAAAATTTTCATGGAGCAAGAGAGATAAGAATAAGGTTCCAGTAATTAGTGCAATGGAAATGGACGAGCTTGCAGAAGTTCTGATTAGGGATTATAATCCCGTCCTGTTAAAAGAAGCACAACCTATTGATTATGAACATTTTTTGGAGTTTTATCTTGGTGTAAACCTACAGTATCAGGATATCAGATCAGAACAGCCTGATGAGCATATCCTCGGTATAACTGCATTTGGTGATGATTATGCATTGGTCTTTGACGACGTACAAGGCCGGTTGAAAAGAATTGTGGTTACAGAAGGAAGTATTGTTCTACATAATGAGCTGCTGGCAGAGGAAAAAGAGGGTCGATTGCGCTTCACAGCCCTGCATGAAGGTGCCGGACACTGGTGGTGCCACCAGGATTACTATGGAATTGACAAAAATCAGCTTACCCTTTTTGCAGAAGAAAAACCAAGGGCTATTATGTGCAGGTCCTATAACCTTGAAAACTTTGCCTACAGAAAATGCAAAACTTCAGTAGATTGGATGGAATATCAAGCCGATTATATGGCATCAGCAATAGCCATGCCCAAAACCCCTTTTAAAGCAGCAGCAGCTGAAATGTTAATGAAAGCAGGTTTTAAGAACAAAGTAATAGTGACAGGATTAGATGCGGACCATGACATATATGCGGAGCTTGGTCTTCCAGCTCAGATAGCTGAAGTATTTGGTGTATCACGCAAGGCGGCAGAAATAAAGCTTAAAAATTTTGGCTTTATTAAAGATATTAAGAAGGTTAAAGAGGAAGCTAGACAGGGCAGATTTTGCTAATTTGGGTTTATATTTTTACCATTCAGTTCGCAAATATGCGTAATAGTAAACAAAAGGAGGATTTATGTCGGAACAAGTAAAATGTCCATTCTGCAAACAGAGACTATTTGACCTGAAAACAAAGACCACAGGTGCAATTGATATAAAGTGCCCCAAGTGTAAGGCTATATTAGCCATAGAATTTAATAACTACATTATTATAAGAAAGAAGATAGTGCATACCGAGCAGGGGAGTCAATGAACTACCAAATAGCCGGATGATTGCAAGTTTTGGCAATGGTTCGGCTGTTTATTATTAAACGAACATCTATTGGTTTTAGCCCACAACTGTTACCTGGTGTTTTAGTTGATTAAAGGGAAGGAGTAACAAAAAATAACATGGGGTGATCATGCTGAATAATATTGAAGCCTATAGAAAGAGGATGGGGATCAGTCTCAAGGAGTTGGCCGACAGTGCTGGCCTATCAGAAGCGGATGTTTTCATGATAGAAACTGGTGAGAAAGCAGTTAGATTATCTGAAGCCTGTAAAATTGCTGATGCACTAAACCAGTCGTTAGATTATTTATTTCCTCGGGGAGCTTAGTAAGCCACTGATATTGTGAAAAGACCTGAAATAATAGAAGAATAGGAAGTATTGCTAGTTAGTTAGAATAATATGGAGTTGCAATATTTATCCAAAAAAGCATAAGTTGAGTCGCAGTTTACCAGATTATCGATGCAGCGTTTATGATATGATATAACCAGAAAACTTCTTAATAAATGGGGTGTTAAAAATGACCATGCCCAAAGAAGAAGCAAAAAAGATGCTTGATAATATGTCTGAGCAGGTTACTTGGGATGATATTATGTACCAGCTTTATGTCAAAAGGAAAATATTAGAGTCCTTAAAAGCATTAGAGGCTGGCAGCGTGGTGTCGCATGAAGATGCTAGAAAAAGGATATTAAGAAAATGAAATTGATTTGGACGAAATTTGCCATATTAGATTTAGAAAGGTTAATGGATACGTTTCGATAGAGCCTATATAATATGTATTAGATTTAAAATATGATTGGGGGAAAAAATGTGATTTGCCCAGCAGAGCAATAAAGCTTATTCTAGAATGGGCAAATATCTATCAAAAGGATCTTATTAAGATGTGGGAAACCCAGGAGTTTAGAAAGCTCAAAGGCTTAGAATAGGGGGGGATTGAAGATGGCTCCTAAAATTAAAGATGTTAAGGTTAGAGATGATTATAAATTAATTGTTTTATTTGATAATGATCAGGTAAAAGAGTATGACATGAAGGTACTTATGGAAAAGCATAAAAGCTTTCAAGTTTTAAAGGATAAGATAATTTTTAGTATGGTTAAGGTTGATGCTGGTGGATACGGTGTCAGTTGGAATGATGACATTGATTTAAGTGAATTTGAGCTATGGAAAAACGGTCTTGAAGTAGAAAATGCAGCCAACTGATTTACTCCCACAAGGCGTGTTGCCAAAAAGCATAGACAATATTTTGACCACCATTTTGACCACCAAAAATCGTTTTTCTTTTTAGTTTGTTGCCAATCGGATATGAAAATAAAATTATCAAAAAAAGCACAAAAGAAAAACCGTTGCCTAGCAACAGTTTCAAAAAGGCAGAAATGCCAGCGTTTCCATAAAGCATCAAGATTTTCTTGTGTGGCACTTAAAATCCTGCGGGAGTTGATCCCGTATCGGTTCGATTCCGATCCCCGGCACCAAAAACACCAATACTTTCAAAGATTAGAGCAGTTGCCAAAAGGCAGCTGTTTTTTTGATTCGTTGCCCTATTTTTTGTTGCCAAATCTGTTACCATTACATAAATTTTTTGACCTTATTGTTGCCGTGAAATTGCTAGGTCTTAATGTGTCTGCTTAAAGGTAAATGTAAAAAATGCAGCAAAAATGTAGCGAGGCTAATAGAAGAAGGTTGATTCAATAAAGTTTGACTAATTTAGCATAATTATGATATTATTATGATGAAGAAAGGAGTGGGTATTATGCCGCATATTAGACCAGTATCGGATTTACGTAATAACTTTGCTGACATTTCCAGAATAGTCCATGAAACTTCAGAACCAGTCTTTCTGACTAAGAATGGCTATGGTGATATGGTGGTTATGAGTATTGAAGCCTATGAACAAAAAATGTTTGAGAGTGAAATTTACCTTAAACTAAAAGAAGCAGAGCTAGAGGCTAAGTCTACAGACAAGCGTTTCTCTCATAAAGAGGTACTTTCAGATTTAAGAAAAAGACTTATTGATAAGATGGATGGCGATAATGTATAAAATAAAATACCTACCTTTAGCATTAAAGGATCTTAGAAACATCACAGATTACATTAGTGATACCCTTAAAGCGCCAAAGGCTGCAGTGGATTTGATTGACGCCCTTGACAATTCCATTTCGAGGCTTGCTAAGTTTCCATATTCCTGTAAAGTATATCAACCTATCAAGCCATTAGAAGCTGAGTACAGGTTGCTGCCTGTAAAGAATTACCTTGTGTTTTATGCAGTGACCGAGCATGATGAGGTAGAAATACATAGAGTTATTTATAAAAGGATGGATCTTAAAAAGCTAATCAAGTAGTTAAAGTGGCACCCCGTATAGCATACAGTGGGGGCACTTTTTTTTAATTGCTTTTATTCGTCAAAAGAAGCGGCAAAAAAGTGGGGAATATCCCAAAGAAGAGTATAGGTATTATGCGAGCAAAATAGAGTCGATGGTGCAAAGCGTCTCGGCTTGATCTGGGCAATACCTAAAGATGCGGACAAGCCTGTAGATGCGAGGCTTAAAATAGAACCTATTACTGAATAATAACATATAGCTCTTTTGTCCTAAATCCATGTCGGTAAATACCACCTGGGAACATTTGGGATAAGGTGCCCATGGTTTTAAAAACTCATCTGTCCAAAATAAAGGGTTTTGAAAACCCGTGCTGTCCATTTTATAGGGTACATTTTATTTTCCTGTCAAACTTCACCGAAAAACCTAATCGTTCAAGTAGAAGAAACAATTTGTGAAGGATTGTGAAGTTGCAAGTAGGCCTGAAATGTTTGAAACAAGGGGGGAAGATCTCCAACAATCTAGTTCTACTTGACTTGACTGCTTTGAGAAAGTATCGGGAAGAGGACCCCCTGTTAGGAGACTTAAATTTAGACCTATATGATAAGTACCTATGCTTCGCTGCAGACACTTTCTAGCAATTACAATAGCGATAACAGCAAGCCCCTGTTACTTGATTAATAAATAGCTTAAAGGTAGCTTTAAGGATTACGTAAAAAGGAGATACCGACATATGTTAAAATTTTTAAATAATAGGAACTTTGTTTTGCTCCTTGCTTTTGTATGTGGTTTGGTATTTAGTAATTTAGCTAACTATACTGAGTCAGTAATACTTCCTGCTTTAATCATTCTTTTGACTGTTTCTATGATTGGTTTTTCAGCAAAAGAGTTTCTTCCTCTAAGCAGCTGCTTTCGGCCATTTCTGTTAGCTTTTGCTTTTAACTATCTGGTACTTGGAACACTTTTCCTTGTGCTGGCTAGATTAATTGTACAGGACTACAATTTATGGTTAGGTTATGTACTTATTGCAGCAGCGCCACCTGGAGTGGCAATTATACCATTTACCCATGTTCTTAAAGGCAATGTAAAGCTTTCGTTAATAGGTACATTTGCTGTATACTTATCCTCTTTAGCAGTAACTCCAATCATGATTTTCCTGCTTACAGACGGGACACTTATCTCCCCTGTAAGACTTGTAACCATAATGTTTCAATTAATTTTAATACCCTTTGTTGTTTCCCAAATTATTAATTCCAGTAAGAGGACACAGAAGGTCATAGAAGATTGGCGGGGTACAATTATTAATTGGGGCTTTTTCATTATAGTCTTTTCAGTAGTAGGCTTAAATAGGGATGTCTTTCTAACTCAGCCTCAAGTATTAGCTCAAATATCTCTCATAGCCTTTTTAAGCACCTTTGCTTTAGCCTTTTTAACAAATCGTGTAAGTAAAAAAATTGGATTTCCAGAGCCTGAAAGAAGCTGCTTTATGTTATTTGCCACTATTAAAAACATGGGCTTTGCATCTGCAATAGCATTAACCTTTTTTAATGAATTGGCTTCTGTACCAGCGGCAGTAACAGCAGCTCTATACGCAATATATTTTATATTCCTGGGGCATCGAGGCAGCCAGAAAAAAGATTAGTATTAACCTAGGAACCATATAAAGCATTTTCTCGTCTATATAAGCATACAAAAGCTAATAACTCAAGGAGGAAATACGGCATATGAAAAAAAAGTTTAGATTTGTATTTTGTTTGATATCCATATTATTGATTTATGCTGTTTCTGGATGTAGTCAATTATCCAATAACGACCAGCAAAGCTTTCCTGAGCCTACAAGAGAAACTATGGAATCCTTTGACACTGCTATAGTAGGTAAAGCCAATGAATTTGGCATAAACTTGTTTGAAGAAATATTTGATAAAAGCAGTAACACCTTTATATCGCCAATAAGTATTTTTACAGCCCTTGCCATGACATATAATGGAGCAGATGAAGAAACCAATTGATCCTTATACAATTTGTTGAACATATTTTGCTGCCTAACTATTTGGTATGATAAAAGAAAAGCCCAAAAGGGAAGATGGCGAACCCCAGAAAACAGATTCTTTATTCTAGCTGTACTTGGTGGTTCAACGGGAATCTACTTTGGCATGAAAGTATTTCGCCATAAGACATTACACCACACCTTTAAATATGGAATTCCAATATTAATAATACTTAATACTGTAACTATTGGTTAAATTAAGCTAATACCTTTTTGATATCAAAAGAGGAAATTTCAATGTTAAAGGGAATATATACTCCAAATATTATAGGCATTAAAGATACCTCAGGAAACATTGTACAGCTCTCAGAACTCATAAGAGATTGTCCAGAAAGCTTTACAATATTTGCTGGAAATGCAGGGTATCTTTTACCTGCACTTTCTGTTGGGGCAAAGGGTGCCGCTTTAGCCCTAGCCAATATACTGCCAGAAGATTGCTGCAGACTGGTTTCTTTGTATAAGCAAGCTGATTTTGAAGAAGCTAAAAAATTGCAGCTTTAAAGGCTGCCCTTGTGAAAAAGCCTCAGTAAAAGACATACTTGTTCAGTATGGAGTGCTTTAAACAACAAAAGCTGTGGAGGCAAAAATGAGATGACTTATGCAAAATTACCCGTGGTTATTTCTGTTCCCCATGGTGGTACAATTATTCCAAAATCATTAGTATCTAAATGCAGATTAAATTTACAATCCATCCTGTTAGATGGTGATACGTGGTCCAGAGAACTATATAACCTACATGATTATACTGCAGCCTATGTGGATACTACACTTGCAAGGGCTGTATTAGACATGAATAGAGCACCTGATGATAGACCGCCAAACAATCCTGATGGGGTAGTAAAAACCTTTACAGTAGATCAGCAGGAGGTATGGACCTATGAAAGTGGCTTGCCTGACCCAGTGGTAGACGAACTAATCAGGACTTATTACAGACCTTATCATCAGGCCTTGTATAAAGTTAGCAGGCTGCCTGGTATGCTTCTTGCCATTGACTGTCATACCATGCTGCCCATTGCTCCCCAAATAAGTAAAAACAGGGGAGATGAGCGGCCAATAATTTGTATTAGTAATAGGGGTGATTCTAATGGGAATGCTGCTAATGGACCTATTACAGCACCAGCAGAAACTGTAAGAACTCTAAGGGATGCACTTGCAGGTGTTTTCATCCATAGTGATATTGAATGTAATATAGACAGATTAGCATTAATAAATGAACCCTTTAAAGGTGGCTATATAACTTGGTATCATGGACTTACTGGTCCATTACCATGGGTACAATTGGAAATAAACAGGTCCATTTATATGCCTAAAGAGATTGAAAATATTAATGAACTTCCAGATCTTAAAACCAGCAGCAAATTAAGAGACATTAGAAACAAGCTGATTAGAGCTCTGGAAAAGATGTTTTAAGAAGTTGAAGCTCAGTTCAATTTCAGTTGACAGGTCCAATTCCACGAACAAGCTGCTCTACAAAATGCATCACTATAGTATTTGAGGGTGAGCATTCCTGAAAAGAAGCCTATTGCTAGGTAGACAAATAAAACAAAACTTGGCTTACGCCTTATACTTTCTATTACGTACAAAAAAATCTACCTCAGGTAGTAGATACCAAGGTAGACCTTTTTTAAAGCTATAGATTTATAAAGTATTCCATTATTGATTCAAAAACTACTTCTTCTGAAGTGTTAGGCTCTACATGTCTCCACGAGACATGATCAATGGGAAGAGGTCAGCTTTCAACAAGTAAGCCATCAGTATCGTATGCATAGGTATCTGACACTTTATAGCGCCTTTCCTCCACATCTAAATGCCAAAGTAACATATCTGTTCCGCCAAAAGGTGATTCTGCCATATGTTCAACTTTAATCCATACATTAACATAGGTTTCATTTGTAGTGGTGTTTTCAACTAACTCTATAGTTGTTGTATCGAAACTCCAAATCCTTCTCTCGTCAGTATGAATTTCTAGGTATGGGTCTTGGCTGCTGTAAGTTACAGGAGCTGTTAAGAACAAAGTCATTATAAATACTGATGCCAAAACTACTAAAATTACGGGTAAGATTTTTCTACCGCCAAGCATAATCCAACCCTCCCCCTTGTATATTATTTAAGACCAGTAAGTTTAGTTCAAATATTATGTTTACCATAATTTTACCACAATTTATGCGTAATTAATAGTAGTAACTTTTATCAATAAGAAAAGATTTTGTTTTGCTAGTACTTACAAAACGTGGTGATGAGGTCATATTAGATACCTTGTCCCATTAGCTAGAAAGTATAGAAAAGCATTAGGTGGAGGAATGAGGCAGGTAGGAATATTAGCAGTAGGATCAGTTCCTCATGAACTTTCTAAATGGGGTGTTGATTTTGCAGTATGGTGTAATTACAAGTATCTAAACAATGGGCCAGGAGGTACTGCTAGCTGCTATGTCAACAAAAAACATCATGACAAAATGCCAGGTTTATGGGGTTGGTGGGGCAGAAATAGTGCATAACAAAAATAGAAAATCATAAGAGGTAGTTTTTCATGGAAAAATGCAAACAGTACTTTAGGGGCAGTATTAATGGTTCTTTGATACGTTTTTTTATAGCTGCATATATAGTTTTTGTAATCTTTTTTACATCATTAACAATACTGCCCATGTATGTTGTTAATTTAGGCGGAACTGAGTTTGATTCTGGACTGCAGACCACATTATTTTTTATAGCTGCTGTTATATTAAGACTCTATTTTGGCCCCATGGCAGATAATAAGGGCAGAAAGATTCCTTTGTTGATTGGTGCTTTTGTTTTTGCAACATCAGGAATCTTATTCATGTTTAGTACAGAGGTCTGGCATCTTACACTGGCTAGGATATACCAGTCCATAGCATTAGCCACCTTTCTTTCTAGCGGCAGCTCTCTAGTAGCAGACATGGCACCTTTAAAGTCAAGGGGGACATATATTGGAATTTATAGATTAATTATTACCCTTAGTATATTATCTGGACCATTAATGGCAGTTGAGGTAATAAATAGTTATGATTATAATAGCTGGTTTTTTTTAACGTTCCTTTTTGGTGCCTTGGCCTTAATTCTAATTCTATTTATTAAAGCCCCTGCCATATCCCCCGATAAAGATTTAAGGTTTATGCATAGCATTTTCTTAGTTCTAAGAAACAAGTATCTATGGCCAATATTTGGTTTCATAGCTTTAACTTCTATTTCCTATGGAGCTACTCTGACCTTTGCATCTTTATATGTTGGTCAAATTAACGGTGTGGCTAATCCAGGAATATACTTTGTATATTTTGGCATATCAGGGGTTATAGCCAACCTTATTGCAGGTTATCTATCTGATAAATACGGTAGGGCTCTGGTTGTGTGGCCTGCAGCAATAATACTGGGATTAGGTTTAGTAGTATTAGCTTTTGCACCTTTTATAACTTTAGCGGTTATTGTTAGCGGCTTATTAACTGGTTTTGGATGGTCAGGAAGCATAGTAGCATTAGTAGCATGGCTGGTTGATAGAGCAGATGATAAAATTCGTGCAACTGCCTTATCTATACAAGAGAGTATAATTGATTCATTTATTGCCCTAGGTTCACTATTATTTGGAATAATCAGTGCTGTAGTGGGTATGCAATCATCTTTTTTTATAACTGGAGTTATTGTTGTGGTAGTTTCAGCTGTTCTTATATCATTTACAAAAAATCAGTTTAAACAACCAGCTAACTAGCTGTTTAGGTACCACAGGAAAAAATATAAGGTTACTAGTTAATGAAAGACTATTTTTCATTGAAAATGAGGACAAGGAGCATTGGAAACTAGTGAAGGCTGCAGATAAGATTTCAGCATATATAAAATGTTTAGAGGAGTTAAAAGCGGGCATCAGGAGTTTTCTAAGGCTAAAAATACTATTTTGACGGATTTAGAAAAAATGGAGCTTCTTGAAGTTAGACATTTTTTAGACTGCTATATAGAAAGTTTTACTCTTACTATCGATGAGCTAAATTAATGACCCTGGGTAAAATCTAGGTTTTTTCTGCTTTATAAGGAGTGTGGCAGAATAATTGCAGTTGTGCTACAATATAATGGAACATTTAACCAGAATACTTTTACTTTGAAATAAATTTTACAAGTAAAGAAAGGGTGAAAAAATGTTACAACTTCCATATGACAAAGGGTATATTGAATTTGCGTTTGATGCAAGTGCAGGTATGCATCTTTTGAGTCCTCCATCTAGCGGTTTTACACCATCTGAGTCCCAAGAGGAAATAGTTAAGAATGCTATTTCAGGGCCAATAGAATCTGATAATCTTGCCAAATTAGCAGAGAACAAAAAAGATATTGTGATTATTGCAAGCGATCATACTAGACCTGTTCCCAGCCATATATCAATGCCATTAATTCTCGCTGAAATTAGAAAGACAAATAAAGATGCTAAAATTACTATTTTAATATCAACTGGTATGCATCGTCCAATGAGCCAGGCTGAAATACAAACTAGATTTGGGGATGCAGTATTAGATCAGGTTACAATCTTAAACCATCTAGCAGACAAAGATGAGGATATGGTTTTCCTTGGAATACTGCCATCTGGTGGTGAGTTATGGTTAAACAAATTAGCCGTTAAGGCAGACCTATTAATCGCTGAAGGATTTATTGAACCTCATTTTTTTGCTGGTTACTCTGGCGGCAGAAAAAGTGTTTTGCCTGGTATAGCTTCTCATAAGACGGTCCTTTTTAACCATAATTCTGATTTTATAAATAGTCCATTTTCTCGAACTGGTATTTTAGAAAACAATCCTATACACAAAGATATGATCTGGGCAGCAGAGCAGGCCAAGCTTGCATTTATCGTAAACGTTATAATCAATTCCAAAAAAGAAATCATACATTGTGTAGCAGGTCACCCCATTAAAGCTCATGAACGTGGCTGTGAGTTTGTTGACGAAATGACTGCTGTTACACCAAAACCTGCTGATATTGTTATTAGCACAAATGGTGGATATCCCTTGGATCAAAATGTCTATCAGGCTGTTAAAGGCATGACAGCAGCTGAATCTACAGCTAAAGACGGGGCAGTTATCATTATGATTGCAGGCTGCACGGAAGGTTTAGGTGGGGATAAGTTTTATCATCAAATGGCAGATGCCTCCTCCCCTAGAGAAACCATGGATAAAATAATGGCTACTGCAAATAACGAGACTGAGGCCGACCAGTGGCAATCCCAGATTTTAGCCA
>JAGXSK010000108.1 GCA_018333845.1 Clostridia bacterium
CTGGGATTGGGATTGGCTGCAAAGGGTCCCCCAAAAGCCGCACATGTTCCTGCAGCAATGATATACTTTGCCTTTGGTGAAAAGTGCCTTGCTGCTTCCAATTGAGTGAGGGGTGTGCCATCTAGCTTGTTGCCTATAACCCCATATTTTCCTTGAGCCTTAGTGGCAATGGTGCCTTCTGCAATTAAGATGTATTCCCCAGGGAACCTTTCTGGTATTTCATATAGAGCCTCAATGGCTGTATATCCTTCACCCACCATCAGTTGATTGCTGAATCTAAGGTCAATCATTTCATTAATGATCTTCAACAAGCCAGGATCCATTGTATTTAGGAAGGAAAGGAAGTTGCCCGTACACGTATTTAATTCCAGCCAAATGACAGGTGGTCTTTGGCCAAGGTATTCCACAGCCTTAGATAAATGCGGCAGCAAAAGCTGTGGAAAGGCTGCAGTAGCAAATCCTAATGCACATAATTTTACAAATTCACGCCTGGTAAGCATTAGTTCCCTCCACTAAATACCTTGTTGTTGTATTTAGTGTGGCTAAAAGATCTGGGAAATATTATACCTATTTGGAGAATATAGATTTTATATTTTTCTTTATTATGGTTTAATATTATATATGGGTAGTATATAGTTGAAAGGATTTTTTATTGTTAATTTTAGATAGGGTACTCTACTTGATTAAATTTCGCAAAAAAAATTAACTTATGATATGATTGATGTAACAAATCCTGTAAGTCATTTTAGGTGACAAGTAAGATAATAGAAAGTGTTTAAAGTGTTGGAGTAGATTATTTTTAGGTTTATTATAATTAAAGGGGGTAAATTATATGTTTGGTATTCTGCCAACAATTGGACCTTGGGAAATTGCCCTTATTCTTATTATTGTGTTAATAATATTTGGGCCTGGAAAACTTCCTCAGGTAGGTAAATCCATTGGCAAGGCTATTAGAGAATTCAAGGGTTCCGTCAAAGAAGTGGAGGATTCTGTTAAAGTAGAAGATGAAAAGGATGAAGAAAAGAAACAAAAAGGCTAAAAACAGGTAATTATATAAATCAAGGCTTTTTCTATTGGAGAAAGCCCTGATTTTTTTAATAACATGATTTTGATGTCACTGCAAAAAAGTAATATTTAGTTAATATTCATGAAAAAATTAGGGGCCCTTTAACAAGGCCCTTTTTATTTTCGTCTTATTTATTTTTATATTCTTTGCAGCATCCAGTTAGGGATGTGGTATCTTTTTCTTGAGCTACACAGTAGTTCTTTTGAGTAATAAACCAGGAACATTTGTAGCAGTGGCAACTATCGTTTCTTTTCATTGGGGCGTCCTCCCTTCCTTTAATTTTTATTATCCGATTTGCAATTTGTTTTTCTAATACCATTGTATTCCTGAATAAATATAAAATCAACAAAAATTCAAAATTATGATAATTCAAATTAATTTTCCTTGTTATAAGTAAAAATAATAAATACTTTCTATAACTTTAAATAAGTGTTATTATTGCTTGAATTAATGCATGTGCCGTGGCACGAGAATATAGCATAAATAATTAACATTAATAATAGTTAAATTCATCCATTGGAATAAATGAATAAAAATGCACAGTTCGGCATGTATATACATAAACATGTCTTGCCTTTCATTAATTAATCTGACCAATGTTTTTACTTAAAAGGCTATATGGTAAGGTTGTCAAGTGGAAAGGAGTTTTTAAAACTTTATAGAAGTATATAGGGTTCAATTATAATATAAAACCTAGCTAGGAGACATAGAAATGTTCATATCAGTTATTCTGCCAATTATTATAATCTTTTCCGCCGGGTTTGCTGCACAAAAGGCTTTAAAGCTTCATATTAAGTCCATTTCTACCATGGCTATATATTTAATGTTTCCGCCCCTGGTATTTAGAACCTTCTATGACAACCCATTAAGTTTAAACTACTTGTATATTTTTCTATACACAGTGGTCTTGACTGGAATTTTCATTATAATAATCAAAGCAATAGGTCTATGGAAAAAATATCCTGATGAAAAGCAGAATGCTTTGATTTTAGCTGTTGGGTTTATGAATAATGGTAATTATGGAATACCTTTGGTGCTATTTGCTTATGGAGCAGGAGGGCTGGATTATATAGTACCCATCATGATATTTCATACTGTGTTACAGACTACTATTGGTGTATATTATGCAGCAAAAGGCAAAACAAGCTTTAAAAGTGTAATTGGAAGTATTGGCAGGATGCCCATGATGCATGCCATTTACTTAGGAATAATCTGGAGGGCTCTCTCTCTGCCAATGCATGAGAGTATTTATGGGGCCATTAGTTTGATAGCTGATGCTGCTATTCCTACTGTTATGTTGGCTTTAGGCATGCAGCTTGCAGAAATAAAAGTGAAGAATATTGAATGGAATTTAATGTCTCTAGCGGTTTTTTTAAGGTTAGTGGTTTCACCCATTATTGCTTTTTTAATGGTCTGGTATCTGCCAATAGATCTGTTGTTAAAAAAGATAATGGTGGTGGCAGCCGCCACACCTACAGCTGCCATATCTTCAATGCTGGCAATCCAGTATGATTGCAATCCGCAGTTGGTTTCAGCTATTACTTTAATAACAACTTTTTTGAGTATGGGAACCATATTGATAGCCCTACTCCTTCTCGGCTGATAGCTGATGAAGGAGTTCTTTGTATAGTTCTGGTCTTCTAGATTGCAGGTAGAAGCTATCCCTCATGGATTTAGTATCTTTTTTTCTGATGCGATTTATAAGCTCTGGGTCAAGGTCGGCAAATAGTATGCCTTCCTTGCTGCTGAAATCATATGCTATTAATTTGCCCTTGGGGTCTATGACCAGGGCCCCACCACAGAATGATTGACCATCTCCGTTTTCACCTATTAAGTTGCATGCTGCCAAAAATACTGCATTGTCATAGGCGCGGGCAGTTAAATATTTGAGCCAGATGCTTTTTCTATCACCAACAATAGTTGGTGATGCATGGGGGGCAAAAATTATCTCAGCTCCCTTTAAGGACATGATTGTTGAGATCTCAGGAAAATGCAGATCCCAGCAGATTTGAATTCCTATGGTGGCAGTTGGGGTTTTAAATACGGGCAGGGAATTGCCCTCGCTAAAATACGGTTTTTCACTTTTGCCTAAATGGGTTTTTCTATAAATCCCTGTTTCTGTGTCTGGTTGAACTACCAGATGAGTAATATAGGGCTTTTTATTATGGGCTTTTTCAGCTAATCCGGCTAAAATACAGATGGAATATTTGTTGGCCCACTCACCCAGAATCCTAGACACTCCATTTAGCGGCTCGGCACTTTTTTCATAAAGATTTTTGCTATATCCGTGGATTGACGTTTCAGGAAAACAGATAATATGGGCCTTGTTAACAGCTGCTATTTCTATATATTTTTTAAGTTTTGCAAGATTTTGCTCCCTGCCATTAATTAGTGCTTCCATTTGAACCAGGGCAATTCTTGTATTCTGCATAGGCTTTAAATCTCCTGAGAAATTTATTCTAAATATCTATATAATAGCCTATTTGTTGTTTCATGACAAACCTATCTTATTTCTTATACCCTATCCAATCTTCCTTCATAACTTATGGATTTTGTTTTTTGGTGATTAGTGTTTTTCTAATAGGGAAATAATAGTAAATATTATTTGCAGAAGGGAGATAGAAACAATGAACTTTAAACGTGTTCCCAATCATATAGGTGTAATACCCGATGGAAACAGGAGATGGGCAGAATCCAGGGGTATATCCAGGGAAAGGGGGTATGAAAATGGCATTGGCCCTGGCTTTGAACTTTATAAAGCTTGTCTGGATTTAGGAATAAAGGAAATGACCTTTTATGGATTTACCCAGGATAACACGAAAAGACCGCCATCACAAACAAGGGCCTTTCAAAAGGCTTGTATAGATGCTGTTAAGATTTTATCAGATAAGGATGCGTCTTTGCTTGTTGTGGGGAATACAGATTCTCCCCTGTTTCCATCTGAGCTGCTCTCCTATACCAAGAGGACAAATTTTGGAAGCGGGAAGATGAAGGTGAATTTTCTGGTGAATTACAGCTGGTGGTGGGACATTAATAAAGCATATTCAATGGGAACTGCTCCTGGAAATCCTAGAGATTATTTTTTGACCAATATAGCCTCAGGTGAAATCTCTAGAATTGACCTTGTGATACGTTGGGGAGGAAGGAGGAGGCTGAGTGGTTTTTTACCAGTACAAACAGTTTATTCAGATTTTTATATTATTGATGAACTCTGGCCGGACTATAAGCCGGATCACTTGTATGATGCACTGAGGTGGTATGAAACTCAAGATATTACTTTAGGTGGATAATTTACAGGAACATCCCATATTCTCATCGTGTGTTCTCAACCCGTATCTGTTTTTGCAAGCAAACTACCTTGGAAAATAAAACTCCTTAAAAGTTATCATAATCATTAATCTAAATTTTACAGTTAATTAAAAATCATGAACTCAGGACACAAGATATTTGATATAATAAATGTGTTTAACTAAAGGCTAAATATAGTTGATAATTTCAAGGAGTGAAGTTAAATGATCGGGTTGTTGGAGATAATTCTATTTTTTTTAGGGGGAGTGTCAGGTTTTTTAGCCGGATTGCTGGGAATTGGAGGAGCAATAGTTCTTATTCCCATGATGATATATATTTTGCCCTACTTTGGATTTAATCTGTCAATGCATGAAATAATGGGATTATCAATGGCCCTGGTGTTTTTTGCAGCATTGACTGGTGCTATTATCCACTTTAAAGGTGGTAACCTGCGCAAGAATTTAATCATAGTTGTTGGGGGCGCCATGCTTGCTGGAAGTTTGCTTGGAGCCATAGCCTCAAGGTTTGTCATGGAAAAAACCTTGTTAGGTGTATTTGCCCTGGTTCTAGCCTTATCTATTGCAATGCTGTTAAAGCCAAAGGAAGAAAAGCACATAAAAACGGCTGCTTCGAAGGGAGACGATAGCTGTTCTGAAGAAAACATTGAAAAAGTAGAAGCATATATGACCACCACAAAAGAAAAAATAACTGGAGCATCCCTGGGATTTTTAACTGGTGTAATTTCTGGGATGGCCGGAGTAGGAGGCGCTGCCATACTTATTCCTGCCTTAACTTTTTTCTTGAGAATACCAATAAAAATATGTATTGGAACCTCCCTTGGCATCATTTTGGCAGGGGGTGCAGCAGGTTTTTTTGGAAAAGCCATTACCGGTCAAATACCTTTTATACCTGCATTGTTTCTGGCAGCAGGTGGAATATTATCATCAAGACTTGGTAGTAAAGTGAGCATGAAGCTAAGGGGCGAGCAATTGAAGAAGATTCTTGCTGTAGTATTGCTAGTCACCTTAATTCGAATGATTGTTACATTAGTTACATTTTAGCAGGTAATGGCCATTGGAATTTGTGCGCTTTTATAAAATACAATCCAATTATTATAAAGAAAGCTGTTTTATAATACCCATTAATAAAGTAAAATACATTTATAGTGCTTAAAAAAATTTAGCCTTTCTTGGCCAATGGGGTTTTTATGTCAGGTAGAACTTTGCAGGTTACCCAAAATCATAGCAGACGCACACTAATTTTTATGGGTATATTCATTTTTCTCATATCTGTGGGAGAGGGCATGACAGCTCCTGCAATTCCCCTTTATGGGGATGAACTAGGTGCCACATACAAGCAGCTTGGGTTTTTAATGACCGGATACTCAATTGCCTATGCAGCAATGACAGTTTTTTCAGGAAGAATGTCAGACCAGTATGGACGTAAAAAAATACTGCTTCTGAGCATAATTTTGTCCATATTAGCCTCTACCGGTTATTACTTTGCAACAAGTCCCATGATGCTATTGGCCTTTAGGACATTAGAAGGCATGAGCAGGGGTATGCTGTGGCCGGTGGCTGAAGCAATAGTTGCTGATAATACCAACTTTGAGGGTCGCGGCAAGGCAATGGGGCATTTTTCGGCAGCATATGGTGGTGGGGTGGCTACAGGCACTTTAACAGGTGGTTATATTATGGAATACATGGGTTTAACTCAGGTATTTCCCTTTTACCCCATATTAGGAATTATTGTATTTGGGACGGTCTTGCTGGGTGTCAAAGAGGCAGCCGGAGAGGACCATTACCATGGAAGTCCAGGGCAGGGCAGTATGGAAAATCTTTACCTTGAAGTTAAGAAAATCTGGCCAATATGCTATGTTGGCTTTGCATATGCAGGTTTTTTATATTCCCTTTGGGGTTTGTTATCAAAAGTAGCAGATACTTTTGGAGTTGCTCACCTAGGAATAGGAGTGATTTTTACACTTTTCTGGTTATCACGTTTGAGCGCATTTATAATTTGTGGTAGAGCTATTGACTGGTTCGGGCGTAAAAAAGTATTTCTGGCCGGCATAATATTATGTTCCATTTCAGCAGGCTCCTTTCTTATAGCCAGTGAATTCTACATATTTTTATTTGCTGCCCTGCTAGGTGGTGTAGGAACAGGGATAGTTTTTCCCTTGAGTATAACCCTTGTAGCTGACTTTGCCTCTCCTAAATACAGGGGCTTTGGCATGGGGTTCTTGGAATTGGTAATGGGCATGGGCATGATTATCCAAACAGCCATTTCAGGTATACTGGGAGAATTAGCGGGAGTGCATATGACTTTTTTCTTTACCTTTCTTGTAATGCTAATAGCCCTTCCCATATCCATACTTTTTGTCAAGGAACCTATTGGTGAATACATGCATATAAATCACAGTTAGGGAATATCCATTGGTTTAAACTTTGGTATTATTTTTTACTTTAATGGAAATATGGATAAATTTTTATAAAAGGTATTGAGAAGTTCCATTGTTAATGGTAGAATATCACTAAGTTAATGAAAGTTAGTACAATTACATATTGGAGAATGACAAATACGGGAGAGTTCTTCGAAAGAACACCGAAGGAGCAAGTTTTGAGTTGCCAATTCAAAAACGAAACTCTCAGGTTATGGGACCGTATTTTGACTCAACTCTGGAAAGCGTTCTGACACCGAAGGAGCAAAACAGGTTTTAAGCTGTTAATCTCTCAGGTTTTAAGACAGAGGAAAGGCGACTAAGTTCGTTGATTCTCTGTCTTTTTTGTTTGTTAAATTTTTTTACACTTAAGATTTTTACATTTAAAAGTATGGATATTTAAACAGGTGATAGATGATGAATTTTCTTCTTGTAACAAACAACCCTTTAGTGGAGAAAAAATACGGTGATTTTACTGAGAAAGTGGATGGTGTTTTATTTGAGGTTCTAACAAGGGTTCGTGATTATGTTCATAAGGGTCATGGCTTGTTAATGCATCCACTGGCAGGCAGTATTAAACCCAATGAAACGCCCTACAGGTCCCTGCTAATTACCAGGGAACCTCTAATAGGGAAAATTGACTTTAAATCTTTAGAACTGATAGAGAACTCCTTTATTGCGTATAAAAAATTCGTCCATACTGGGTGTCAATATACTGAAAAAGTCCTAGAGGATTATCAAAGTATCGATCTGGAACTAGTTAAGTCAGCAGTGGAAAGCTTACAAAATTAAGTAATATATTATTTGCAAGGAGGTTGGGAAAGTGACAAAGGAAATATGGGATATTCTCATTGTAGGAGGAGGTCCTGCAGGATTAACAGCGGGTATCTACGGAGCAAGATCTAAACTTAAAACACTTATTTTAGAAAAGGGCAGACCTGGTGGTCAGGCTGCAACAACTGAAGAAATGGAAAACTACCCTGGTTTTGGAAGAGGTGCGACAGGCCCAGGTATTATGAAGGCCATGCAGGAGCATGCAGAAGACTTTGGGGTCATCATTGAAAAAGAAACAGCAGTAGATTTGGACCTTGATGGGGAGATTAAAATTGTTAGGACTAAAAAGGGTAAAGAGTTTTATGGAAAAACCGTTATCTTGTGTCCAGGTGCCAATCCTCGTTCCCTGGGCATTAAGGGCGAGAAAAAATTTGTTGGCAAGGGAGTATCATATTGTGCAACATGCGATGCAGACTTTTACGAGGATTTAGATGTGATAGTTGTTGGAAATGGAGATGCAGCCATTGAGGAAGCAATTTATTTAACCAAGTTTGCTGAGAAGGTTACTGTTATTGTTATCCATGATGAAGGCATATTAGATGCAAATAAAGCCAGTCAAGAAAAGGCCTTTGCCAATCCCAAAATTCATTTTATCTGGAATTCAGTATTAGAAGAAATCAAGGGAGATGGCATTGTAGAAAGTGTGGTAATTAAAAATTTAAAAACAGGCGAGATAACTGATATGGAAACAAATGGCGTATTCTTCTTTGTTGGTTACGTGCCAAATACAGAGTTTTTAAGAGGAAAAATAGACTTGAATGACCAGGGGTATATTATAGTTAATGAGAAAATGGAAACTTCAGTTCCAGGAGTTTATGCAGCAGGGGATGCAAACCAAAAGTATCTTAGACAAGTTGTAACGGCAGCAGCAGATGGGGCCATTGCGGCCTTTGCAGCTGATAAATACCTGGCAGAAGAAGAAAACTTCAAAATGCAGGTTTTAAATGCTCAAGGCACTGTATTGGTTGCCTTCTGGAGTCCGCAAAAAGAGGAAAGTATTGAGGCGGTTTCATTATTAGAACAAAATGTAAATCAATTGGCAAATACCAAGCTTGTGAAGATAGACCTGTACAGAAATCACCTGGTAGCAAACAGATATAATGTAGAAAGCATACCTGCAGTGCTGGTTTTTGAAAATGGCGAAGTAATTAATAGACTAAAGGGATCCATAAGTCAGGAAGTTTTAAGGGAACTTGCAGCAGGCAGAGAAACTGTTTAAGCCAGGGTTTTAGTTTAATATTTATTATAGATTTTAAAAATATGGAGGTGAAAAAGATGCATGTATTTGACAAGGAGAATTTTGATGCACAGGTATTAAGTAGTTCTGAGTTGGTTTTAGTTGATTTCTGGAGCCCAAAGTGTGAGCCCTGTAAAGAATTAATGCCGGAAATTGAAGCCCTTGCAGAAAAATATGGAGACAAAATGAAGTTTGGAAAGGTTGATGTATCTCAAAACCGTCGTTTGTCAATAGGACAAAAGGTTTTAGGATTGCCTACAATAGTCTTTTATAGAAATGGTGAAAAGGTAGCAGAGATGTCAAAGGATTTCACTGCAGAGGATGTAGAGGCCAAAATTAATGAATTATTAAAAATAAACACGTAAGGGGGTGAAGGGAATTGCGTTTGGAAGTAGGCAACATTTTTATTAATAACATAGAGCTAGCTGACAAGACAGAGGTTAAAGATGGAGTTTTATATGTGAACAGCCAGGAACTGGCGAAGATAGCTGGAAGTGATGATAGAATTGCAGATGTTCAGATTGAACTGGCAAAACCTGGAGACAAAACGCGGATTGTACCTGTAAAAGATGTTATAGAACCAAGGGTGAAGGTGTCTGGTTCTGGAGGAATGTTCCCTGGTTTTATAAGCAATGTTGAGACAGTTGGCAATGGCAGGACACATGTATTAAAAGGTGCAGCTGTTGTTACCTGTGGAAAGATAGTAGGCTTCCAGGAAGGTATTATTGACATGTCAGGACCAGGGGCAGAATATACTCCCTTTTCAACTACCTTCAATATAGTAGTATTATGTAATCCAGTTGAAGGCCTTAGTCAGCATGAACACGAGGCTGCAGTCCGAATGGCTGGCTTTAGAGCAGCTGCTTATCTTGGGGAAGTTGCTAAAGCAATAGAACCGGATGAAATTGAGGTTTATGAAACACTGCCATTAAAGGATCAGCTAGCCCAGTATCCCAATCTGCCAAAGGTGGCTTATGTATATATGCTCCAGAGTCAGGGTTTGCTTCATGATACCTACGTTTATGGAGTAGATGCAAAGAGGATCATTCCAACAATTATCTATCCAACTGAGGTCATGGATGGAGCTATAGTTAGTGGGAACTGTGTATCAGCATGTGATAAGAACCCTACTTATGTTCATCAGAACAACCCATTGATTCGTGACCTTTATGAAAGGCATGGCAAGGATTTTAATTTTATTGGAGTTGTTATTACCAATGAAAACGTTACTCTGGCTGACAAAGAGCGCTCATCAAGCATGACAGCCAAGCTAGTTGAGTTTTTAGGAGCCGATGCAGTTATTATTTCTGAGGAAGGCTTTGGAAATCCAGATGCGGACCTTGTGATGAACTGCAATAAAATTGAAGAAAAGGGTATTAAAACTGTATTGGTAACAGATGAGTATGCAGGCAGAGACGGAGCATCCCAATCACTGGCTGATTCCACACCTGCAGGTAATGCTGTGGTTACGGCAGGAAATGCCAATGAGATCATTGAGCTGCCGCCAATGGAAAAGGTAATTGGTTATACAGATCCAGTTGATGTTATTGCTGGTGGCTTTGCAGGCAGCTTGAATAAAAATGGTGGTATTACTGTTGAAATCCAGGCCATAATTGGTGCAACCAATGAATTAGGTTTTTGGAAGTTAACTGCTAGAGGGTATTAATTCAAATAATATATAACTTACAAAAAGAAAAGGAGGATAAAAATGCTTAAGGATAAAAAAATTATTGTCCTGGGTGATAGGGATGGAATTCCCGGGCCAGCCATTGATGAATGTATAAAAAGTGCTGGCGGCGAAGTGGTTTTTTCTACCACAGAATGCTTTGTTTGAACTGCAGCAGGTGCTATGGACCTGGAAAACCAACAGAGGATTATGGATCTTAGCGAAAAGTACGGTGCAGAAAATTTAGTAGTTATTTTAGGTGGTGCAGAAGCAGAAGCATCCGGATTAGCTGCTGAAACTGTAGCCAACGGAGATCCAACCTTTGCAGGTCCTTTAGCTGGAGTTCAGTTGGGACTCAAAGCTTACCATATCTTTGAAGAGGAAATTAAAAATCAAATAGACCCAGCAGTATATGATGAGCATGTAAGTATGATGGAAATGGTTCTGGATGTAGATAGCATTGTCCAAGAGGTTAAAAATATTAGAGAACAGTTCTGCAAATAGGAACGCCTACCCAAAAAAGGGGTGATTAGATGAGCAAAATTAAAGTAGTTCATTATCTGAACCAGTTCTTTGGCCAAATTGGCGGTGAAGATAAGGCTGGTTTTAAACCTGAAGCAAGAGAAGGTTATGTTGGACCTGGTATGGCTTTAAATGTTGCACTGGGCGGAGAAGTTGAAATAGTTGGCACGGTGATATGCGGTGATTCATATTTTGGTGAGAACCTGGAAACAGCTGGTGAACAAGTTCTAGAGTTAATAAGGGGCTTCTCTCCCGACATAGTTGTAGCAGGACCAGCTTTTAATGCTGGCAGATACGGAGTGGCCTGTGGTGCTGTAGCAAAGATGGTATCAGAAAAACTAAAAATACCAGTTGTTTCTGGCATGCATCCAGAAAACCCTGGTGTTGAGATTTACAAGAGTTACGCTTATATAGTTGAAACCAGTGATTCAGCTGCTGGCATGAAAAAAGCAATACCAGCCATGGCTAATCTTGTTCTTAAGCTTGCCAGGGGACAGGAAATTGGCTTGCCTGAAGAAGAAGGCTATATTCCAAGGGGCATTAGGAAAAACTTTTTTGCAGCAGATAGGGGCTCCAAAAGGGCTGTGGATATGCTGGTAAAGAAAATTAATGGAGAAGAGTTTGTAACTGAGTATCCCATGCCAGTATTTGATAGGGTAGAACCTAATAGTCCAGTAAGAGACATGGCTAATGCAAAGATAGCCCTTGTTACTTCAGGAGGAATAGTGCCCAAAGGCAATCCAGATCGCATTGAATCCTCCAGTGCATCAAAATATGGTAAATATGACCTGGATGGGATAAGTGACCTTCATCCACAAAATAGTGAAACAGCCCACGGGGGTTACGACCCAGTATATGCTAATCAAGATGCAGACAGGGTTCTGCCAGTAGATGTTTTAAGGGAATTAGAAAGGGAAGGAGCAATTGGAGAATTACATGGCTACTATTATTCAACAGTTGGAAATGGCACATCAGTTGCCAATTCCAGGGCTTTTGCAGCAGAAATAGCTAAAGAATTAACTGCAGCTAAAGTGCAAGCTGTTATCTTAACCTCTACCTGAGGAACCTGTACGCGTTGCGGTGCAACCATGGTAAAGGAAATTGAGAGAGCAGGAATTCCAGTAGTTCATGTATGTACAGTAGTCCCAATTTCGCTAACAGTTGGTGCTAATAGAATTGTACCAGCTGTGGCCATCCCTCATCCCTTAGGAGATCCTACTTTATCCAGTGGGGATGAAAGAGAACTTCGTAAAAGACTGGTGAAAAAAGCTCTAACTGCTTTACAAACAGAAGTGGAAGGACAAAAGGTTTTTGAGTAAATATAAATGCTAAAGCTAATGGGTAATGGGCTTAAAAACCCATTACCCAAAAACATAATATGGAGGTGAATTATAAATATGAATTATCCTGTAATAAAGGGAGCAAGCTATGCTCTGGTGCATGCTCCAGACATGGTTATACATCAAGGAACCACGCAAACAGCCGAGAGAAAAAAAAATCCCAATTCTGAGTACCTTTCAAAATTGCCGCAGTATTTAAGAAGCTTCCAAGATGCAGTTAACTATCCACCAAATCAGGCTTATATAGGAAATATATTGCCAACTGAATTAAACAAAATAGAGAGACCCTGGTATAAAAACTTAATTAATGGTGCAGCAAAAGATGGAAAATACGGCGAAATTGTTCCACAAGATGTTTTTATAGGTCTTATTAAAGTAGTGGATGCCTTTGACCTTGTATACCTGGAAAAGGCCTTTCAATCTGCTGTAAAAGAAAAGATAATGGAACATCCGATATTTGGTGATATAAAAGACAACAGCAAATTAGACAGGAACCCAGCTGAAATTGATGAAATAGAAAAACTTGTTAATGTTCATAGGGCAGAAGGACTATATCAAGAAGGCAAATTAGTAGGTTGTGTTAAAAAGGCCCATGAAAGTGACCCGGCCTTAACAGCACATATTATGTTTGAAAACCTTGCGGCCAAAGCGTCTGCTGTCATAGCTCTAAAACTGCTTTTTGCTAAAACTTCTTTGGAACCTGCTTCCATTGACTATATTATAGAAACCTCAGAAGAAGCCTGCGGGGATATGAATCAAAGGGGCGGAGGAAACTTTGCCAAGGCTATTGGGGAAATCTGCGGTTGTGTTAATGCAACAGGTTCTGACACCCGGGGTTTTTGTGCAGCCCCTGCCCATGGGATGATAGAAGCTGCTGCCCTGGTACAATCAGGAATATTTAAAAATGTTGTTGTCCTGGCAGGTGGAGCAGCTGCCAAGCTTGGAATGAATGGCAAAGACCACGTTGCCAAGGACATGCCGATACTTGAAGATGTTCTTGGAGCCTTTGCAATCCATGTTTGTGAGAATGATGGTATAAGTCCAGTTATTCGTACCGATGCTGTGGGCCGTCATAAAATTGGCTCAGGAGCGTCACCCCAGGCGCTGAATCAGGCAATTGTTTTTGACCCCATGGAAAAGATGGGCTGGACCCTGGCTGATTTTGATAAATTTTCTGTGGAAATGCAGAATCCTGAGATTACCGAACCTGCTGGAGCTGGCGATGTTCCCAGGGCAAATTACAAGATGATAGCAGCGCTAGGTGTTAAAAAAGGTGAGTTTGACAGAACAGAGATTGATAATCAAGTGGATCGCTTTGGAATGCCGGGCTTTGCTCCAACCCAGGGACATATCCCTTCAGGGATACCATTTATTGGCTTTGCTAGAGACTTGATCTTGGAAGGCAGTATAAACAGGGTGATGATTATTGGCAAGGGGAGCTTATTCCTGGGACGCCTAACAAATCTTTTTGATGGTATCTCCTTTGTCATTGAAAAGAATTCAGGTATCAAGGAAACCGGGGTGGACAAAGAAGAGGTTCGTAAGATGATAGCCAGTGCCCTGAGAAGTCTAGCAGACTCACTTAGATAAGCCAAGTAAGCCAAGAGGATGGTTCCTTTGAGTATTTTTGAAAAAAATATACAGGGCCATAGGGTTACATTGATAGGAGGTGAATTTTTTGGACAATGAGGCAATTAAACATACAATAGGTAACATTTTTGAAGAGCTTGCCAATGCCCTTGAAACAGGTACTTTGGGTGTTAAAACAAGGGTGGGCGTTACAATACTTGGAAGTGAACTGGGCAGGGAAGAAATATTGGCTGGTGCTGAAAAAGCCCAGAAGGAAAATCCTAGCCTGGAAGTTGTTGTTATAGGCAGTGGAGTACAGACAAATTTAGAGACAATTCCTGCAGAAGATGAAAAAGAAGCCCATGAAAAAATGGGTAAAATGCTTTGCAGTGGTGAACTAAATGCTGCAGTAACAATGCATTATAATTTCCCCATAGGAGTTTCAACAGTGGGAAGAGTAATAACCCCAGGCAGGGGCAAGGAGATGTATATAGCAGCAACCACAGGCACATCTGCTACTGAACGTGTGTCGGCAATGGTCAAAAATGCTGTTTATGGAATGGCCGCTGCAAGGGCATGTGGTAATATTAAACCAACTGTAGGAATATTAAATGTAGATGGAGCCAGACATGTAGAAAGGGTGTTAAGGCAGTTAAAGGATAATGGTTTTCCCATTGAATTTACTGAATCTGCCAGAAGTGATGGTGGAGTGGTGATGCGTGGTAATGACCTTCTCCTGGGTGTTCCTGATATTCTGGTAACAGACAGCTTGACTGGCAATGTACTTATGAAGATGCTTTCTGCTTTTTTAACTGGTGGAAATTATGAGGCAATTGGTTACGGATATGGTCCAGGTATAGGAGAAAAATATGATAGAATCATCTGCATCCTCTCAAGGGCATCTGGAGCTCCAGTAGTTGCAAATGCAATAAAGTATGCTGGTGAGCTGGCACAGGGAAACCTTCTAAAAGAAGCAGATAGCTTGCTTTCCAATGCTAAGAAAGCCGGCTTAAATGAACTTCTTGGTTCAATGGAAAACACCTGTAATGCTGCCAAAGAATCTAATACTGGTCAGGAGATTACACCACCTCCTGCCAAGGTGGTCACTGAGGAAATACCAGGGATAGAGATTTTGGAATTAGATAATGCAGCCCAACTGCTCTGGAAAAACGGCATCTATGCAGCTACGGGCATGGGTTGTACAGGTCCCATTGTACAGGTTGCTGAAGAGGATAAGGAGAAGGCTGTTCAACTCTTAAAAGAAGCCAAATTTATATAAAAAAATCAAATAAAACCATTACTAATCCTATTAGTAGATTTACGACAAATTCCTAATAGGATTTTTTGCTTATAAGTCATTTCTAGCTCAATGAGTCAAAAATAAATTAAAATTTGTCTGAAAAGTAAAAAATTTTAATAATTTCTTCCAAGATGCCCTGGTATAATATTTGCAATATGGTTATTTATGGTTTCTAAAAGGCCAAATTGAGTCCAATTAGACTTGGTTAAGGCAAAATTAGAATAGGAGTCTGCCAAATATTAAACCATGGAGGGGTACAATGAAAAATATGTTATTAAAAAGTAATTTATTAATCAAGTATTCAATTCCCATTCTTCTAATCATAATCTCCCTGCTGTACATGGATTTTGGTTATTTTGAAATGATACTGCTCATTGGAGCTATTGGGGTTGTAATTGTTAGTTTTATAGAAAGCTATAAGAGCAAAGAACTTATAGATATTTCAATTGAGTACTTAAAGAGGGGATCAGTAGGAGATTACATTGTGCTGAAAAAGGGTGTTGAAGTAGGAAAGGATCTCGCCCATATTCTTAAACAAATGAAAACCAATGGAAATGCCAGTAGGGATGCTGTTTATAAAATCCATAAAGAAATTGTTGAAAAAAATAGAGAATTCATTGGCATATCAGTTTTATGGGAACCAAATGCTTTTGATGGGAAAGACAGCAGTTTTGCCAATGTAGACGGGCATGATGACCAGGGAAGGTTTGCTCCGTACTATTACTGGCAGGATGACTGTGTGCATAAAATGTTTTTGCCAAATATTGATGATGAAATGTGGTATCAGCTTCCCAAGAAAAATAAAAAACCATTAATAACTGAGCCTTATGAATATGATCTTGAGGGTAAAAAGGTACTATTAACTACTGTTGCTATCCCTATTATTATTGACAATAAATTTATGGGGATGGTTGGTATTGATATTGAATTGAAAAACATTAAAGAGATACAAAGTGATATTGTATTTTATGAAACAAAATACAGCAATGCTAGCACAGAGCAGATCAAGGAAAAGCTATGTTCTAGAAAGGATGAATATGGTCTCTTAGGAAAAACAATCTGTGCTGCTAACAATAACCAGGGAGAAATACTTAATTATTTATTAAAATCTGTAAACTATTTATCAGATGCATCCAGCAAGTTCATGTCTACATCCAAAGAAACTGCTTTGTCCATTGAAGAGGTTGCAAAAACCATGGAAGGGTTAGCTGCTGCAGCAAGTGAACAAGCTAGACATACAGAAAAAGGATCAGGTGATATAGAGCGACTAGGTGAATATATTGAAAAGAACCAGATGCATTTATTAGAGTTGAATAAGTCAGCTAGTCTAGTTGAACAGATGGAAAATGAGGGTAGTGAGTCTATAAAGGATCTGCTGGAAAAAACCAGGGAAAGAGATGAATATACCCATAAGGTTTATGAAGGAATTCTTAAGACCAATGGGAGTGCAGGGAAGATTAATGCCGCAAGTAAAACCATACAATCTATCTCTGAACAAACCAATCTTCTTGCCCTTAATGCTGCCATAGAAGCAGCTCGTGCAGGAGAAGCTGGCAGAGGTTTTGCAGTAGTTGCTGAAGAAATAAGAAAGCTATCTGAACAATCCAGCCTTTCTACCAGAGAAATAGACCTGGTTGTTGCAGAGCTGCAAAGCAATTCACATAACGCTGTATCCCTAATGGAAAAAAATACTGAAATTGCCAGAAATCAGGAAAAGAGTGTCCGCGTTACAGAAGAAAAATTTAGAAACATTGCAGTTGCTATAGGAAAGACTAAAAAACTCATTGCTGAACTAAATAGATCTGGCAAGGAAATGTTTGATAATAAGGCAACAATAATGGACACCATACAAAACCTCTCTGCAATTGCTCAAGAAAATGCTGCAAGTATACAACAGGTCTCTGCGTCGACCCAAGAGCAATCATTTGCAATCCAAGAGGTTGCAAGGTATGCGAAAGAATTAGACGACTTGGCTGATGAACTGCAGCAAGCATGTGCCCAGTTTAAATCGTAGAGTTTCTAGCTAACATTAAGGCCTAGTGTAGGTTAAATCCTTCAATGGGCCTTTTTGTTTAGTAAATCAGAACCAATATAAGAACATTTTACAAATAAATACATAAAATGTAACATCCAGACAGATGGCAGTGCCAGAAGGCACACACTAAAGGGGTGTGACATTAATGTTAAGCAAAAAAAGAGTAATTATTTTGTACAAGTCAGCTTCAATTTCAAAGCTTAAAGAACATGCTAAAGATCTAGAAGCAAAATTTGGGGCAATACATGTAAAGATTCATCCAATCATTAATGGCGTTTCATGTTTCATGCCAAGGGAAGATAGTTTTAAAGTATTGGAGGTTGACCCCAATATTGATAAAATTGAAAATGATATAACAATTTCATTACCCAAACCGGCTGAGAAAAGCAAAACAAGGCAAAGAAGCTGGTGGAACCCAACACAAAACTGGGGGTATGAAAGACAAGTAATTCCTCAGGGTGCGCAGAAAATTGGAGCAAACACTATCTGGAATATTTCAACAGGAAGATTTGTTAAAGTGGCTGTGTTGGATACAGGGATTGAAATAGGGCATCCTGACTTGAGAAACAATCTAAAAAGGGGGATTAATATAATTAACCCTTATGTAGTCCCCGATGACGATAATGGACATGGAACCCATGTGGCAGGAACAATTGGAGCTGCAGATAATGGTTATGGTGTAGTGGGAATATCTCCAAATGTATACCTGATTCCTGTTAAGGTTTTAGATAGCAGGGGCAGGGGTACCCTTACAGACCTTATAGATGGATTACACTGGTGTATTGAAAATGATATGCAAGTTATAAACATGAGCCTGGGAACAAGTTTGTACAGTGAGGCATTTACAAGGGCAGTTAAGAAGGTATACAACTCTGGCATTGTAATGATAGCAGCAGCTGGTAATGGTGGTCTTGAGGATGTAATAGAGTACCCAGCAGCTTATAGAGAAACCCTGGCTGTTGGTGCAATCACATTAACTAATACTCGTGCTCCCTATAGCAATGCTGGCAAAGAACTCAGTTTAATGGCGCCAGGTAGTGGAATACTATCAACAATATGGGGAGGGACATATGGGTATATGAGCGGAACATCAATGGCAGCAGCCCATGTTTCAGGCGTGGTGGCCCTGATACTGCAAATAAACTCTAGACTCAGGCCTTTTCAAATAGATAATATTCTAGCAAGCTCAGCAGAAAGATTGCGAGAATTAACATCAAATCAGCAGGGCTCAGGGCTTGTAAGAGCAGATAGGGCTGTAAAAAGAGTGGAAAGTGTATATAACTTATAGCTTTAAAAAACGCTGGTGTTAGCTTTAAAACTTGCTATTTAAATGTGCTTTAAAAAGATTGGGCATAAAGTCTGGATGATTTATTCCGATAAATAATAAGGCGGGTAATTTTAAATCTTATATGCTGTCAGTTTTTTCCTAAATAAAAAACCCCTTGCGGGGCAATGAGTTTTGAGAAATGGTGCCGAAGATCGGAGTCGAACCGATACGTTGTCGCCAACGCTGGATTTTGAGTCCAGTGCGTCTGCCAGTTCCGCCACTTCGGCACATATAAATTTGCAACTGCATTAGCTATATTAACATGGATTTAAAATGGTGTCAATATAGAATAAATATCCCTGGAGGCTAGATAAGTGAAACCATTGAAAATGATATTACCTTTAATAATAATTATCTTATTAATTACAGGTTGCAGCGTGCCTTTTTTGAGCGGAGGTCAGGAGGAGAATGCCTCTGTAGCTGCATATAATGTCATGGGTATTATATTAGAAAAACCAAGCGAAGAGAATGTTTTAGTAGGAACATCAGTTATTTCTGATACTTTAAGGGTTAGTCCGGTCTTGTGGCAGCAATTACAGCCTGGAGACATTGTTGAAGTAACTATTACGTTAAATAGTATCATAAGTGCTAATTTGCCAGGGGATATTTATGGAAGGGTATCATATTTTGGACCAAGTTATGAAACGGTTGGGTTTGTAACTAATAAGGTTCAAGATACCAGGGGGTATGCCCTAATGGTAGCTTCAGAAAAGATTTCAGGCACCTACTATGTTGATGAACCAGTATGGAATTCATTAAACCAGGGTGATGAAGTAAAGGTATTCTATGATCTTCAGGGAATACAAGGAATAGTTTCTAATTAATACTGCTTATATGCAGCATTGTTTTATCACTGCTAGCAGGAAAAAACCGGCTTCATTGCGAAGGTATAGAGGGTTTAAGGATTGAAATTATCTTTAAGCCCTTTTTATTTTCAAAATATTTTCATATAAAGATTTTACAAGTATAATTACATTAGCTTAAGCAAGTAAAGAAAGCTGGTGACATGGCGTGGATACCTGTATAATACACATAGATATGGATGCATTTTGCTTCTGTAGAGCAAAGGGATAATCCTAAGGACAACCTGTAATAATCGGTGCAGATCATGGGGAGCGTGGAGTGGTTTTTGGAAGTATCAAGCGGGGGCATTTGGGGGGAAAATAATGGTTCCAGATAATATAATAGTTCAACAAGTAAAAGAGGGAAAGGATGAATCCTTTGAAATATTAGTTGAGCGATATCAAAAACAAGTCTACAATATAGCCTATCGGTATACGGGAAGCCGGGATGATGCCTATGATCTTTCACAGGAAGCATTTTTAAAGGCATATAAAGGCATTAAAAACTTTAGACAGGATTCTTCATTTAAAACATGGATTTATCATATTACAGCCAATGTATGCAGGGACTATTTAAGAAAAGGCAGAAAGTTCCAGGAGGTTTCAATTGATGAACCTGTACACAGCAATGATGGGGATATGGAAAAACAATTGACAGACAATGCTAGAGGGCCTGCAGAGGCTTATGAGAGCAAAGAATTATCTGAATTTATTCAGTCCTTGATTAATGATCTGCAGCAGGAATATAAAGAGGTTATAGTTTTGCGGGAGATGCAGCAGCTGTCTTATGAAGAGATAGCAAATGTTTTAAATTGTTCAATTGGTACAGTAAAATCCAGGCTAAATAGAGCAAGAAAAGTTTTAAGGGATAGAATTATCGTGGCTGGGGAACAATTTAAGGCTGAATTACGTCAAACAAAGTAGAAAGGGGGGAGCCAGATGGAACATAAACATGTAAAAGAATTTTTGTCAATGTATATCGATGAGGAAACAACTGCTGAAGAGAGCGAAAGGATAAAAGAACATCTTAGCAGCTGTGAGGAGTGCCAGCAAGAATATGAAGAATTAAAAACAGTACTAAGTCTATTTAATACTCTGGAGCCTCTTGAACCCCCTGAAGATTTAAAAAAATCTATTATGGCCAAGGTGAGAAATGAGAGTCCGCCAAAACCATGGTTTTCTTTAATAAAAAACAGATGGATTCCATGGGGTGCAACGGCGGCAGTAATATTAATCATTGTTGGAACAGTGGGTATATCTAACTTGCTGAGTGATGCATTTTACATGGGTTCAGCTCCCAAGTCTGATTCAAAGTCCGAAGAGGTCGGCATCATGGCCAAGGGGGATGCCGAGATTGGTGTTCTTGAGAAAACTGAGGCAGAGGATAAAACCATAAGTGGTTATGGTGATAAACAAGCTCCTGCTTTAATACAGGAAGGAACCACAGATGTTCAACTAAAGGATGATCAAACCAAAGAAACCAGAAAATACAGCACCAATGGAAGCAGAAAGCTAGATGTGGAAGCATGTGTTAAGGATGATGGGACCCTTCAAAATGTAAAGATATATAAGGAAACACTATCTTTAACTGTGGCAAACTTAGATGCTTCCCTGGAATATATTAAAAATCTCCTGGGCAGTACAGCAATGGTGCAAAAATATAAACAGGAAGCAATAATATTGACATGGTTAGAAAAAGATCAAACACAGCTTATTGAGAGTCTTGGAGAACTAGGTGTAATTGAGATGGAAAATTCCTATAGCACAGATTGTATAGAAGAATTAAACAGGTTAGAAATTGAGAAAGAAAAACTTTTGGGTGCTATGAATGAAAAGTCGTATGGCTACGAGCAGAAGCTAAAGCTGCAAAAAGACCTGGAAAGCATTGAATGGCAGATAACAAACATTAGTACTTTGGAAATAGATAATATGGTTATGTATGAAATAAGGGTTATGGAAAAGTAATAGTTTATTCGGTACAGCAGGAATTATTCCAGCAGTACCGAATTTTTATGTGTTAGGTATATGCCTATTGTTAGAGATGAAAAGGAATAATACAAAAGAGGTGAAATTCTTGAGTGACAAATTCTTAATAATAGATGGAAGCAGCCTGGTACATAGAGCTTTTTATGCCCTGCCTATTCTCACTAACAGGGAGGGTGTATTTACCAATGCTGTTTATGGTTTTACAAACATGATTCTAAAAGTTATCCAGGAGGAAAAACCAAGGTACATTGCAGTTGCCTTTGATAAAGGGAAAGTCACCTTTAGAAATGAGACATTTAAGGAATACAAGGGTCATCGGAAAGCTACTCCCCCTGAGCTTAAGCCCCAATTTACCCTTGTTCAAAAAATCCTGGATGCATTAAACATTGCCTTTTTTGAATTGGACAACTATGAGGCGGATGATATTATTGGAACCTTTGCCAGGCTTGGCGAAAAAGATGGACTGACAAATATTATAGTTAGTGGAGACAAGGACACCCTTCAGCTCATATCAGAAAAAACCAGGGTCCTTCTTACAAAAAAAGGGATAAGTCAAATGGAGCAAATAGATTTAGTAAAGCTCAAGGAAATGTATGAGCTAACACCACGGCAAATGGCTGATTTAAAGGGACTAATGGGTGATCAATCTGATAATATACCAGGCGTGCCCTCTGTGGGTGAAAAGACAGCCTTAAAGCTTTTAAAACAATTTGGAACCATTGAGGAAATTTATGACAATATTGATCAAATTAAAGGAGATAAGCTAAAAGCCAACTTGCTTGAAAATATGGACAAGGCTTTTTTAAGTAAAGAGCTTGCTACTATTGAATGCTGTGTTCCCATGGCCCTAAACATCCAGGAGTGTTTGTACCAAAAACCTAACTACAAGCAATTACTAAGCTTATTTAAAGAGCTGGAGTTTAACAGTCTGGTTGGTAAATTCCTTGAAGAAATGGAGCCCGACATTAGTGAGAGCCTTACACAAAGGCTTTCGGTCAAAGAGTTTATTAACAACTACAATCAGAAGAAGTCAGTTTCACTTATTTTAGAATTGTGCGGAGACAAAACAGACCCTCAGTTTGCGTCTGCCGTAATGGTACAGGCAGGCCTGGCAGCCAG